>SUXY01000020.1 GCA_015060705.1 Bacteroides sp.
CTTTACGGTTCACGTGCAGGTAATGGTGTAATCTTGATTACTACTAAGAAGGGTCGTGAAAATCCAGGTTTGGGTATTACTGTTTCAGCATCAGTTTCTGTAGAAGACATCTTCATGATGCCTGAACGCCAGAACATCTTCGGCCAGGGTTCTAATGGTCTTTACGAAGCTAAGTCAGGCTCTAGCTGGGGTCCTAAGATTGAAGGCCAGACCGTACAGAATTGGAATAACGAACAGGAAAAGTTGAGTTATTATGATAACGTAGACAACTTCTTCAGCACTGGTGTGAACATGACTGAAAACGTTTCATTCGCTCAGCAATTCGGTAAGACAGCTGTCTATACTTCTTTCACCCGTTTGGACGACTATTCTAAGATTCCTGGTGCAGAATACAGCCGTACTAACATGATGCTCCGTGCTTCTTCTACATTCGGTAAGGATGACCGTTGGAGCTTGGACGCTAAGGTTCAATACATCTTGTCAGACGCAACCAACCGTCCTATCTCTGGTAACAATACCAACAACTCATTCTACACCATGTTTACAATGCCTGCTACCGTAGACATTACACAGTTCAAGAACTCTGTAGACCCTACTACTGGTAAAATGAGATGGTGGCAAGATGGTTCAGCTTTGAATCCATATTGGGCAGCAGACTACAATACCAACCAAGATAAGCGTAACCGTTTCTTGTTGAACGGATCGTTGAAGTACAAGTTTACAGACTGGTTGAACGCTGAAATCAAGGCCGGTAGCGATATGTATTTTACTGAAACTCAAAGTAAATTGTATGCAGGAAGCCCGAGATCAACCAATGGTAGCTATAGCTTTGGCGAACAGAAGTTCTATGAAAACAACTTCAGTTTCTTGGTAACAGCTCAGAAGGACCGCTTCTTGGGAGATTTCGGTGGTACGGTAACTGTCGGTGGTAACATGATGGAACGCAAGTCTACAGGTCTCTCTGTAAATACAGGTAACAAACTGATTGTTCCGGATTGGTTCTGGTTAAGTAATGCAAACAAGGCAGACTTAAGTGTCGGACAAACATACAATCACAAGAAAATCAACTCTCTTTACGGTACATTCGGTGTAAACTATGATGGTTGGGCGTTCTTGGATATCACAGCTCGTAATGACTGGTCTTCAGCTTTGAGCAAGGACAACCGTTCATTCTTCTACCCATCAGTAAGTGCATCATGGGTAATCAGCGATATGATCAACAACCGTGGTAAGGGCATGCCGGAATGGTTCACATACGCTAAGGCTCGTGTATCTTATGCACAAGTAGGTAACGACATGGATCCATACCAATTGTACAACCAATACTCTATCGGTTCTGAAGGTAATACAGGTGGTATTACATCTTCTATGGGCGGTACCAAATATAACCCGGATGTAAAGAGTGAATTGATCAAATCATGGGAAGCCGGTGCTGAAGTTCGTTTCTTTAACAACCGCTTGGGCTTGGATTTCACTTGGTACAAGTCTAATGCAACTCGTCAGTTGATGAATATTCCATTGAATGCTTTGTCAGGTTACAGCAACATGAAGATCAATGCTGGTAACATCCAGAACCAAGGTATCGAAATCATGTTGAATGCTACTCCAATCCAGACTAAGGATTTCTCTTGGGATATGATGTTGAACTTCTCTAAGAACGAAAACAAGATTATCGATTTGTACGAAGGTGTTGAAACTTATGGTTTGGGTGGTTATGCTGAAGTACAGGTTTATGCAGTAGCAGGTGGTAACTACGGTGAAATTTGGGGTACTAAGTTCCAGCGTGTAGAAGAAGGACCTCATGCAGGTAAGTTGTTATTGAATGCTGCCGGTTTGCCACAAGGAACTTCGGACTATCACAAGATTGGTGATCAGCAGGCAGATTATTTGTTAGGTTGGACCAATACTTTCAACTATAAGAACTTCTCTTTGAGCTTCTTGATTGACGGTCGCTTCGGTGGAGATATCTATTCAGGTACTAACCACATGTTGCAAAGAAGTGGTGTGGCTGCTTGTACAGTCGTGGACGGCAAACGTGATAAGTTCGTGGTTGACGGTGTTATCGCTGACGGCAATGGCGGCTATGCTCCAAGCACAATCGAAGTAACTCCGGAACAATATTGGTCAGCTGTAACAGCAGGTAACATGGGTATCGCTGAAGCCAATGTTTATGATGCTACTAACATCCGTTTGCGTAACTTATCATTGAACTATGCATTCCCAAAGAAGATGTTGGAAAAAACTCCGTTCCAACAAGTGAAGTTGGGTCTTTCTTGCAACAACGTATGGATGATCCACAGCAACATGAACGGTGTAGACCCTGAATCAGTATTTGCAACCAGCACCAATGCAACTGGCTTCGAATATGCAGCGGCACCTACATCTCGTACATTCTTGTTTAATGTAACACTTGGTTTCTAATCTTTTTAATAATTGAATACAATGAAAAAGTTTAATAAAATATTCTTCACGTTAGCAATGGGTGCAGCCTTGATGGCTGGTACTACGTCTTGCGACGATTTTGAAGAAATCAACATCAATCCTGGCGTTGCTGGTGCAGAAGTGGTAAAGCCTTACTACGCATTGAATAACTCCATCATCGGTGCGCAGCAAGACCCGCACATCGCAGAACGTATTGCTGTTTATAACTGGGCTTCAGCTGCCCGTATCTCTGGTTCCAACAGTACTTATTTGAGTGCTGGTCGTTATGACGATGGTTACAATAACGATTATCATGGAAACAGTTTTTTAAGTGGTTGGATCAAGAATGCAACTATGGCTATCACATTGGCGGATGAAGTAGCAGAACAGATGACAACTACCCATGACCAAAACTTCAATAAGAATACAAAGTCTTTCGCGCGTATTTGGAGAGCCGTTTTGATTTCTGAATATGCCGACAACTTCGGTCCTTATCCTATTGAAGCATTCCAGGGGACTAATCCGGAATTCAACAGTGTAAAAGATGTATATTATTTCTTGTTGGACGAGCTGAAGGCCGCTGTAGCTGACATCGTTTTGACAGAAGAAGCAACATCTGAAGAAGCCAAGAGTGACCCATTGTTCGGTTTCAACGCTCAAAAATGGGCTAAGTATGGTAACAGTCTCCGTTTGCGTTTAGCGATGCGTTTGTCACGTGTAGACAACGCAAAGGCTAAGAGCGAATTTGAAGCTGTAGACAAGAGCATGTTGATTACTACTATGGCAGATATTGCCAAGGTGAAGGAATATGACCAATGGAATGCATGGGCTGGTATTTATTCACGTTCTTGGAATTACATTGATATCACTTCTACGATGTCTAATATCTTGACTGGTTTGGGTGGTGTATCGGTAGCGGAACAACGCCCGGACTTGGTTGGAGTAGCCAATTTCAAGCCGATGAATTACTTGGGCTTGCAGTTTGCTGACCACTATGCAGATAAGACTGACAATCCGACTAAGGGTTATTGGATGGATGGTATCCCAGAAAATCTTGACCCTCGTGCATTGAGACTTTACTGCTTGCCTAACGATGAAGCTGCAGACAACTTCATGGATTATGGTTCTACCACTAATCACGATAAGTATTATATGAAAGACGAAGCTGGTGAGCCTTTGAAAATTAATGGTGACACTATCAAGATTTTAGCAAGCCATACTTGGAATTATTATCCAGCAGCTTCTCGTACTGCTTGGTCTCCTAAATTTGCAAAAAATGGTGTATCAGGCTCTTATCCGTATACATTGCCAGTATTGTGTAAGACATACGGTGGTAACTCTCAAAGCTCACGTGTGTGGTTCGGTCCATGGGAAACTCACTTTTTGTTGGCAGAAGCTGCATTGTACGGTTGGAATGCCGGTACAACTGCTGAAGCTGCTTACGAACAGGGTATCCGTACTAGCTTCGAGAACTTTGGAGTAAGTCAATTTGTCGATGCATACTTGCAGTCTGAAGATTACAATCGTATTGGTGTATCAGTTAAGTTCTCTCACACAGCAGAGCCAACTGACTTCACAGCTAACTATGTAAATGGTTATGACAATCAGCCGGGTACAACAACTTACGAATATCCAGATGCAAGCAAATCTTTGTACAAGGATGGTTTGAATACCCAATTGGCTAAGATTATAACTCAAAAGTACATTGCACAGACTCCGTATGGTTCATTGGAAATTTGGAATGACCGTCGTCGTCTTGGTTTGCCTTGGTTTGATATTCCTAACAATGAAACCGTAATGGTTGGTTATGACATGGCTAATACATGGACTCCGACTACTTACGAAACAGGTCAAACTATCGGTGTATTCCCACAACGTTTGCGTTATCCGACAAGTTTGCGTAACGCTGATGAAGCAGGTTATAATAAGGCTCTCGAATTGTTGGGTGGTGAAAATACTACTATCACTCCGCTTTGGTGGGCTATTCATTAATTGAATTCCTAAACTTATAAAAAAGGTCGAGGATGCTCTTACGAGCGTCCTCGCTTCTTTTATGTTTAAGGATTTCTTGTTTTCTTCGTTTTTTGTTGTATTTTTGTGGAATCATCAACATGTGAACCAGTGAAAATAGCTGTTGAGTTTTTGTTGAAACTGCATTGTGAAGGTTCATTAAGGTTCAGTAAATGGGTGCTTGATCTATAAAAGGATATTTTAAGTATTATCATAAATAAGCTATCACAAAGAAAACATTTTTACATACAGCTTTCTTGGTTTTAGGTTTGTTGGTTTCTGCTCTGGAGTCCAACGGTTATTATTTTAAAGATTTTACTCCAGGCCAAGTCATCTTAAAGAATAAGCAGTTTGCCCGTGGCAAATTTAATTATGGTTTTGCCTTAATAACGACAAGCGCTCATTATTCAATTTGCATTATTCAAATTGAATAATTATATTTGTCCCATTAAACCAATTAATATGAAGAATCCTTTTATCATAACAGGAAAAATACCGGAAGCCTATTTTTGTGATAGCGGATGCTTGCACAAATCCCTACTCGGCAGAAGGAACTGCTTTATGCTATTGCTTCAGAAGGTAAGGCAGACAAGGTACTTGGATCGGCATTCATAAAAAGGCATTCGCTCCAGTCCGCCAGCTCTGTCCAAGCTGCTCTTAAAAAATTATTGGCACTTGACTTCATAACAATGGAAGAAAGTTATTATACACTTCCTGACCGTTTCATGTCCTTATACATCAAACTAAGGCAGAACCCGTCTATGCGACTCCTCTAATGAAGACTCCCCAAAGAGGTGGATGTGTCAAAATACGCATCCACTTCTTTTTAGGCCCCTTTTCATTCCATATCCTCTTCCATCTTGAAGCTTTTCAGCATTCGGTCCACGACCCTATCATCTGTCCGGTTATAAATAATGGAGATGTAATAAACACTTCCAGCATCTTTGGTCATCAAACAAGCATATCGACAAGGGTCGCCATCTGTTATTCCTTTCAAAACAACGCCATGGAATTGCGGCAGATCCAAAGGACTAACTCCCGACGGATTTTCGACTCCATCATCCTCTGCCAAACCTTTCACCAATTCGTTCATGTCCTCCTTGGTCATGTCTTCAGAGTCGAGGGCATGTATGGAAATATAGAAACGGCTATTGTTCAACAAGAACGTATCTTCCGTATCTTCTTCCACCAAGATACCCCTCGGGGCATTGAAAGTCAACCCGAATGCAGTCCATGTAATGGGAGCCATTGCCTGGGCACTAACCGACAAATACATGCAAATAGCAGCAATGAACAAAAAGAATCTCTTCATACACTTCTCTTTTATTTATCTTTTGCACGGATTTCCACACGACGGATCTTACCGCTAATGGTCTTCGGCAATTCTTCTACAAACTCGATGACACGCGGATATTTATAAGGAGCAGTCACCTTCTTCACATGGTTCTGCAACTCCTTGATGAGTTCCGGTCCTTCCTTACCCTTGTAGTCCTTTGAGAGGATGATGGTAGCCTTTACCACCTGTCCACGGATTTCATCAGGTACACCGGTAATGGCACATTCCACGACAGCCGGATGAGTCATCAACGCACTTTCCACTTCGAAAGGTCCGATACGATAACCGGAACTCTTGATCACATCGTCGGCACGGCCTACAAACCAATAGTAACCGTCTTCATCGCGCCAAGCCACGTCGCCGGTGAAATAAGTATCATCATGCCATGCATCTTCGGTACGTTCCGCATCGCGATAGTATTCCTTGAACAAGCCCAATGGCTTACCGTTATGGGTACGCACCACAATCTGACCTTGTTCCCCGTCTTCTGCCGAACGGCCATCGTTTGTAAGCAAGTCGATTTCGTATTGTGGGTTAGGGACACCCATGCTACCCGGTTTCGGCTCCATCCATGGGAAAGTACCCAAGGTCATGGTGGTTTCAGTCTGACCAAAACCTTCCATAAGACGAATACCTGTTACTTTCAAGAAGGTTTCGTATACCGAGTAGTTCAAAGCTTCACCTGCAGTGGTACAATATTCCAACGACGAAAGATCGTACTTGCTTATGTCTTCCTTAATCAAGAAACGGTAGATAGTCGGAGGTGCACAAAGCGAGGTAATCTTGCAATCCTGAATCTTCTGCAAGATATCAGCCGGAGTGAACTTTTCGTGGTCGTACACAAAGATATTGGCACCAGCAATCATCTGTCCATATAGCTTGCCCCATACAGCCTTTCCCCAACCGGTATCGGCAATGGTCAAGTGCAAGCTGTTTTCGTGCAAGTTATGCCAGAACGAACCGGTAGTGATATGTCCCAACGGATACGTAAAGTCATGCGCTACCATCTTCGGCTCACCGGTAGTACCACTGGTGAAATACATCAACGAGGTATCGTCATTGGTATTCGGATGTTCCGGCTTCACGAAAGGAGCCGCCTGTGCGATGCCTTCCTGGAAATCCTTGAACCCTTCCGGCATCCCCGGGCCGATGCTTACTACATGCTGCAACGTAGGACAGCCCGGCATGGCTTCGATGATGTGGTCGGTAATCACATCCTCACCGGCACAAACAATCATCTTGATATCGGCTGCATTGCAACGGTAGATGATGTCCTTCTTGGTAAGCAAGTGAGTAGCGGGAATCACTACGGCACCCAACTTATGCAAAGCGATGATAGAGAACCAGAATTCAATACGACGTTTCAAAATGAGCATCACCATATCACCATGTCCGATACCAAGGCTTTGGAAATACGAAGCGGTAGCATCGGTCTTTTCCTTCAGTTCTGCATAGGTATATTGATGTTCAGCACCTTGGTCGTTGGTCCAAAGAATGGCTTTCTTTTCCGGTTGTTCAGCCGCCCAGGCATCTACGATATCGTAACCGAAATTGAAGTTTTCAGGCACTTCAATCTTAAAGTTCTTTATAAAATCCTCTTGAGAGGTATACTTTGTCTGTTTTACAAATCTTTCTAACATAATACCTTTTCTCCCTTTATCTCTTACATGATAATCGCCAAGAACTTCACGGTCTTGCCATCCAAAGCCTGCATACCGTGTGGCTTGGTAGAATCAAAATACAAACTGTCTCCTTCGTTCAAGATGATGTCCTTACCATCGATATTCAACAACAAGCGACCTTCCATGACCATATTAAACTCCTGACCTTCGTGTGAATTTAGGTGCAAAGGAGTACCTTCCGGTTTCGGTTCAACAGTCACGATGAATGGATCGGCAATACGACGACGGAAGCCAGATGCCAAGGCTTCGTATTTATATGCCTTGGTACGTTCTACCGATACGCCTGCTCCCTTACGAGTCAAGAAGTAAGCATTCATCTTCGGTTCTTCTCCGAACATCAATACGTCCAAAGAAACTTCGTATTTACGGGCAATCTGCTGCAAAGCGCTTACAGAAATATCCTTATTACCGCTTTCCATTTCCAAATATGCATCGAGTGACATTTGGCAGGCATCAGCCACTTCCTCCGGAGTCAAGTCCAAGACATCACGCAAGCCACGCAAGCGTTCTGCTATTTGTTTTATTTGTTCGTTCATAGTCCAATTATGTTACAATTTGCCGCAAATATACACATTTGGGTTATTTTACGCAACTAATCTTCATTGCTTTGATAATGGCCGATGAAAATCCTTCATGGTCCAACTCGTTAATTCCACGGATAGTAATGCCACCCGGTGTCGTTATCTTATCGATTTCGACCGATGGGTGGGTATCGTTATTTAAAATCAACGAAGCAGCTCCTTTAACCGATTGAGCGACCATGCGTTGGGCATCTTTCGGATAAACTCCCAATTCGATACCTGCCTGCATGGCTGCTTGTATATATTTCAATACATACGCAATGCCGCACGAGGTCAAGGCGGTGGTTGCTGCCATCTGGTTTTCAGGAATCAACATCGCCAATCCCATTTCGTTGAAGATGTCGAGCAAAAGCTGTTCTTGTTCCTTCGACGCGTGATGACTGGCAATCAAAGTCATGCTTTCCAGTTGGGAAATTGCGGTGTTAGGAATCACCCGGAATACAGTCATCTTCTCCCCTACCCAACTTTCGAATTGCTCGAACGAGATACCTGCCGCTACGGATACCAGCATCTGCTTTTCGGCATCGAGCAGAAGTTCCTTCACCACTTGTTCAATGAACCAAGGCTTTACAGCCAACAAGACTATATCAGCACCTTGAGCAGCTTCCACATTGCAATTCGTTACTTGCATGTCCGGAAACTCTGCTTTCAAGGCATCCAGTTTCCCGTTGCTGGGATTGGAAACACAGATATCTGCCGTTTCTATAATGGTTCCTTTGGCCAAGCCACGGGCAATGGCACCACCCATGTTGCCGGCTCCTATGATTGCTATTTTCATATGGCTAAAAGACAAATGTCATTCAGACGACCGAAGGGAGGAAGAATCTCAGGAACATAAAGTAAGTGTTACCGAGATTCTTCGTCACTCCGTTCCTCTGAATGACAATATTATTGATAATTAAAGTACTTCCTTAAACCGCTTCAAGAATTCCTTTGCTTCTTCCATGCTCAAGCAAAGCGGTGGCAAAAGACGGATAACATTGGTACCACTCACACCGGTAAACACTTTCTGTTCGAAAAGCAACTTACGGCGTACTTCCTTGATAGGTTCTGCAAATTCCATACCAATCATCAAGCCTTGACCACGTACTTCCTTGATTTGCGGGAACTTCTTCAGTTCGTCCATCAAGTAAGCACCTACTTGGGCAGCATTTTCTACCAAGTTATCCTGTTTCATCACATCGAGCACCGTAATAGCAGCCGCACATGCCAAGTGATTACCACCGAAAGTTGTACCCAACTGGCTGTATTCCGGAGTGAACTTCGGACTGATGATGACACCACCCATCGGGAAACCATTACCAATACCCTTCGCTACAGTAATGATGTCCGGACGAATGCCGGTATGCTGATGAGCAAAGAACTTGCCCGAACGACCGTAACCGCACTGGATTTCATCACAGATGAGGACGGTATTGTACTGGTCGCACAACGCACGCAAACCTTGCATGAACTCCGGAGTGACAAGACGGATACCGCCTACCCCCTGGATGCATTCAATCATCACGGCACACACATCACCCTTTGCCAACTCGGCTTCCCATGCCGGAAGATCATTCATCGGCAAGTAGGTCACATGACCATTGGCATTGATTGGAGCGATAATCTTCGGATTGTGAGTTGCTTCTACGGCCAAAGACGTACGTCCGTGGAACGCCTTTTCCTGCACCAACACACGGGTACGTCCGTTGTAGAACGAAGCTAGCTTCAAAGCATTCTCGTTGGCCTCAGCACCACTATTAATCAAAAAGAACTGATAGTCATCATAACCTGAAAGTGCGCCCAAACGGTCTGCCACCTCCTGTTGCAACTTATTGATAACAGAATTGGAATAGAAGCCCAGTTGCGCCACCTGATTGCTAATCATTTCCACATAATGCGGATGGGCATGGCCAATCGAAATCACGGCATGACCACCATACAGGTCAAGATATTCCTGACCTTTGTCATCCCAAACGTGGCATCCTTTTCCTTTGACGACATTGATATCGAACAAAGGATATACATCGTATAATTTCATATATTTTTGTATTATTCACCACAGAGTACACTGAGTTCCATAGAGTATTTTTTTATAAAAACTCTGTGAGACTCTGTGTACTCTGTGGTGAGTCATTAAAATGCAGACGGTTTCAAGCGCAAACCAACTGTTTCTTCCAAATTGAACATGAGATTCATGTTATGAACAGCCTGACCGCTAGCCCCCTTCAACAAATTGTCTACACAAGAGATAATCAATAACTTATCGCCATGCTTTTCCAAGTGAATCAAGCACTTGTTGGTATTTACCACTTGCTTCAAGTCAATGTTCTTGTCTACAATGTGAACAAACGAATCCTTGGCATAGTATTCTTCGTACATGCGTACCAATTCGCTCAATTCGACCTTGCACTTTACCACAAGGGTAGCAAAGATTCCACGAGGGAAATCGCCACGATACGGGATAAAGTCAATCTCTGAATTGAAACTGTTCTGCAACTGCTTCAACGATTGCTTGATTTCCGGCACATGCTGATGGTTGAACGGCTTATAGACACTCATGTTGTTGTTACGCCAACTGAAGTGACTGGTAGCACCCGGCTTCACACCGGCGCCCGTACTGCCTGTAATAGCATTCACCATGACATCGTCGTTCAGCAACAAGTTCTTAGCCAATGGCAACAAGCCCAATTGGATGCAAGTAGCAAAGCAACCTGGATTGGCCACATGCTTGCTGTGACAAATGGTACGACGGTTCAATTCCGGCAAACCATAAATAAAGTCATGGTCATCGCTCTTGATGCGATAGTCCATGCTGAGGTCGATAATCTTCAAGTCTTCCGGCACATTGTGGCTGTCCATGAATTTCTTGGTATCGCCATGAGCCGTACAGAAGAACAGGACATCGATTTCATCCAACGGAAGTTCGTCGGTAAAGACCAAGTCGGTTTCTCCGTACAAGCCTTCGTGAACATCCGTAATCTTGTTGCCTGCGTTACTGCTACTGTTGATGAACTTTATTTCTACTTCAGGGTGATTAATCAGCAGACGAATCAATTCGCCTGCTGTATAACCTGCCCCACCAATAATCCCAACTTTAATCATAATCAGATGTTTTCCTTTTCGTCCTTATGGTTTGCATAATAAGCACGAAGAGCAGTAGAAGTTACCTTGATAAAGCCCTTTGCATCATCTGCAGTCCAACCCTTCTGAGTTTCACCATATTCTCCGAACTTGTTCTTCACAAGGTCATCCTTCGATTCTACACCTACGGTAGAGAACGACAACGGACGGAGTTCAAGGATAGCGGTACCATTCACATTACGCTGGCTCTCTGTCAACATAGCTTCGATATCACGCATTACCGGTTCCAAGTATTGGCTTTCGTGGAGGAACATGCCATACCAGTTGGCTACCTGATCCTTCCAGTACTGCTGCCACTTACTCAACGTGTATTTTTCCAAGAAACGGTGAGCACCGATAATCAACATCGGAGCAGCCGCTTCGAAACCTACACGCCCCTTGATACCAATGATGGTATCACCTACGTGCATATCACGGCCAATACCGTATGCCGCACCAATTTCTTCCACCTTCTGGATAGCCTTGATTGGGTCATCATATACCACATCGTTCACTGCCTTCAATTCACCCTTTTCGAAAGTCAAGCGAAGCTGTTCGCCACCTTCCTTGGTACAATGCTTCAAATAAGCAGTTTCCGGCAACCCTTGAGCTGAATCGAGGATTTCACCACCACAGATAGATGTACCCCAGATACCTACGTTATAAGAATACTTCAACTTGGCGAAGTCAGCAGAGAAGCCATTGGCATTCAAGTAATCGATTTCTTCCTGGCGGCTCAAATTGTTATCACGGGTCAAAGTGATGATTTCCACACCCGGAGCCAACACCAAGAAAGTCATGTCAAAACGGATCTGGTCATTACCTGCACCGGTAGAACCGTGAGCGATGGCATCCGCACCGATTTCGTTGGCATAACGGGCGATAGCCAATGCCTGGAAGATACGTTCAGAACTTACAGAGATAGGATAAGTACCGTTACGGAGTACATTACCATACACCATGTACTTCAAACTCTTTTCGTAGTATTCTTGAGTCACGTCGAGTGTCACATATTTCACTGCACCCAACTTATATGCATTTTCTTCGTTTGTCTTTAATTGTTCTGCGCTGAAACCACCTGTGTTGGCACAAGCCGCATACACATCGTAACCTTTTTCCTTTGCCAGATACATCACGGTGTAGGAAGTATCCAAACCACCACTGAAGGCAACTACTACCTTTTTCTTCTTATTTTCTTCCATAATGGTATATTTTTTTATAATTATCAAATAGCATCATCTTCGTGTTTCGCCGGATCGTAAAGCATCGCTGTACAAATACAGAACTTACGGTCCTTTGCCACGAGAATGTCATGGTTAGTGCATGCTTCGCAACCCTTCCAGAAAGCCTCATCATCTGTCAATTCGTTAAAGGTAACAGGCACATAACCCAATTCTGTATTCATCTTCATCACCGCACCACCGCTGGTCAAACTAAACAACTTTGCCTTCGGCCAACGCAAACGTGCCAAACGGAACGAAGCCGCCTTGATTCGCTTGGACAAGCCCAAGCCACGGTACTTCGGATGAACAATCAAACCTGAAGTTGCCACATAAGTCTTGTTCCCCCAAGATTCAATGTAAGTAAACCCAGCAAACTCATCACCATCCAAAGCAATGATTGCCTTACCTTCCTTAATCTTAGTTGCCAAATATTCATGAGTACGCTCTGCAATACCTGTGCCACGTACCTTGGCAGCTTCCTTAATAGTATTCAGAATCTTATCTACGTAAATTTCATGTGAGGCATCAGCCACCATCACATCAATTTGTTTAGCATCCATTTTATATCTAAATTTTATTATTGTACATTCGGTATAATTAAAGACAAAGCATTCAAGACGCTTGTCCGTGTGCATCCCTCGCGAAGAACCAACAAAATGGTATCATCACCTGCAATCGTTCCTAATATTTCATCAAAACTATGAATATCGATATCATAAGCCACACTGCTGGCATATCCCGGACGAGTACGGATTACAGCCAAATTGCCAGAAAACTCAATACCACGCACTCCATCACTCAACAACATCTCTGTAGCCGAATGGGGTTCTGTCACCCGACGATACATGGTGTTGTTTGGCAACACATACACATAATTTCCATTCATACTGGCAGCTTTCGCAACCTTCAACTGCTTCAAGTCACGAGACAGAGTTGCTTGTGTCAATTGAAATCCTTCCTTGGACAACTCTTGCAACAATTCCTCTTGACTTCCTACTTCTTTACTTGAAATTATCATCTTGATGGCATCAAGTCTACTATTCTTAGTCTTCATCTATGTATATTTATTCTAACAGGGCGCAAATTTAGCGATTATATTGGAATAATCATACGTTTATGGCAATATTTTTATACATCACCCTCAATATTTCAACAAATTCCTATCTAAACGTTCATATATCCATGATATTCCTCCATATTTTTGTTATCTTTGCGGCCGTATTTACACATAAAAATAGCACTAGAATGAATTTATATCCAAAATCACTGATAATTTTTGCATCGTTAGCATTCAGTCTCAACACTGGTTATGCCTTTTCTCCTACAAAAGTAAATAGCGAACAAATAAGTACAGGTACTACCGCACTACCCTATAGTAGCCCTAAAGTTCCAGAATCGGTCATGTTTTGTGGAAAGAAAATCGATTTGACCCGTTTTGACCGATATGAACGAATGGATAGGGAACTATTGGCCTTTGCTTACATGCACAGCACTTCCATCCAAACTATCAAGAGAGCCAATCGCTACTTTCCTATCGTAGAACCCATTTTGAAAAAACATGGCATTCCTGACGACTTTAAGTACCTAATGGCCATTGAGAGCAATTGTAGCCCCTTGGCACGTTCCCATGCCGGTGCTTCCGGCTTATGGCAGTTCATGCAAACAACTGGTAGAGAATATGGGCTTGAAGTGAACAAGAATATTGACGAACGTTATCACGTAGAAAAATCGACGGTTGCAGCTTGCAAGTATATCAAAGCTGCTTATGCTAAATATAACGACTGGATAGCTGTAGCAGCCGCCTACAATGGCGGTCAAGCTCGTATTGCCGGTCAGATGAACAAACAACATGTTCAAGAGACATTGGATTTGTATTTGGTAGAAGAAACAGCCCGTTACGTTTATCGCATCATCGCCGCTAAGATTATGTTTTCCAATCCTGCAGCATTTGGCTTCCGTTTGAAAGCATCTGATTTGTATATGCAAGTGCCTTACAAGGAAGTGACTGTCACTACCGGAATCAGTGATTTGGCTGCTTGGGCACAAAAGCAGGGAACAACCTATGCATTATTGAAGAACCTGAATCCATGGTTACGGGACAATTTTCTGCAGAATGTCAGTGGAAGAACGTATGTTCTGAAAGTTCCTATACAAGAAGGAATGTATTATAAAACTAATTCTATCGTCCCTCACGACAAGCGTTGGATAGTGGAATAAAATAAAAAGCGGCGTGAATCATCACACCGCTTTTTATTTTTATTGGATAGGTAAGAACGAAACTGCCTGACCACCACCCTCGGCCATCACTACCGTCAACGTATCGGTATTCGTTACGCTCTTTTCTTCAATACGATAGGAAGTCGGATTGGTTTCCCAATGAGCATCCTCACCATCAGCATAAATACGTGCCTGATATTTCTTACCTTCTTCCAGGAAGGTCAATGGAATTTCCAAAGTACGGGCTTCCTTGTTAGTCGTTGCACCGAGGTAATAGTTGTCCTTAGCCTTACGAACTACAGCGATAAATTCACCCGGTTCGCCTTGCAAAGCTTCCGACCAATCGCAATCGGCATCAAAATCGCGGAAGAACTGGAAGGCAGGATGTCCTTCGTAATGTTCTATCAAATCCGAAGCCATCTGTACTGGTGAATAAATTACTACCCAGTTGGCCATCTGCTTGGCTAAAGTCGTATTCACACGACTGTTGCCCTTGTCGTTGCCGTTCCACGGAATGCGGTTCGGATGGTTCTTCGAGTTTTCCAACAAGATATCGAAGGTACCCGGGGTATAATCCATCGGACCACTTAACAAACGAGTAAACGGAAGCAATTCATAATGTTCTGGTGGGTTACCTTCGCTCCACGCATTCCATTCCATGCCACGGGCACCTTCACGAGACATCATGTTCGGATAAGTACGACGGATACCAGTATCCTTGATAGGTTCGTGTGCATTGATGGTAATCTTGTGCTCGGCTGCAGTCTGGACTACCTTACGATAGTGGCGTACCGCATATTGGGAATGACGATAATGTCCACCCGGGATACCACCTGCATAACCAGTCTTCACATGGTTGATACCCTTTTCTTTGGTCCACTGATAAGCACGGTCCAACTGAGCTTCGTAATTCGGGATGTCGGCTCCTGTTTCATGGTGTCCCAACAATTCCACGCCCTTTTCCTTAGCATAGCGAGCCAATTCATCGATATCGAAATCGGCAAACGGTTTGGTAAAGTCGAACGGAACATATTCACCCGGACGTCCCCAAGTTTCCCAGCCTTGGTTCCAACCTTCCACCAATACACCTTCGATGTTATTAGCTGCAGCGAAATCTATGTACTTCTTGGTGTTTTCGGTAGTCGCCCCGTGACGGTCGTTAATAACCCAGCTTTCGATACCGAGGTGCATGCCCCACCATACACCTACATACTTCATCGGACGGATCCAGTTCAAGTCTCCTTCCAATACGCAAGGTTCATTCAAATTCAGGATCAAACCAGAGTTAATCAAACCCACAGCTTTGTCTGCGATCTGAACAGAACGCCAAGCAGTCTGGAACTTGCCACCATCGAAACGAGCTTTCACCTTGTCCGGCCAAGCAGCCAGCCATGACTTCAACGAAGTACCACCTACATTCTTCAAACACATTTCCGGGAAGTCAGTCAAAGCTGCTTCGTGAATACTAGCATAAATACCGCTCTGAGTCTTAAAAGTCATCGGAGTGTTGGCATCCGGCATTTCGCTCAAAGGCATAGTGCGGTAAAGCAATTCGTAAGTATTGAATTCTGCAGGGATAGACCAGGATGTACCGTCTTCTGCTATATTAAAGGAGGTGTATTCATCCATCAGCAACAAGCTGTCTGCTGGAGTATCATATTCATAGCGGAAACCCAAACCATCATCGAATACGCGGACACGGACGGTAAGCTTCACACCCTCCCCATTCTTCAAATTCACCGCCATTTCGTTGTAATGGCTACGGATGGACTTGTTTTCACCCCAAGGCTGAGTCCAAGTTTCGTCCTGGCTATCGAAGGTTGTATTCACCACCTGGAAACCATCCTTCAGATTCAAACCCGATTTTTCCTCGAATCCCAATGCCGATGGAAGAATGAACGGTTGGTTGTTTACTGTCACTTGATAAGTCATTGCCCCTTTATCATCAAGAATCAGAGACCATTTGATGTTGCTGTTTGGAGAAGCCACCTCAGTCTTTGAAGTACAGCTACTCAGCACACAAAGCAACATAATTACAAAATAGAATACGTTTTTCATTGGATAATAGACTTTATTTGCTGCAAAGATAGTGCATTTATCTAGAATCAGCCTAATAAAATCGTATATTTGCAAGCAGAAACAATCTAATTAATCTTCTATGAAAAAGACATTCTTTTTAGCAACTGTCCTCGCCTGCTTGCTATCAGCTTGCGAGAGCAAATTGGTGGAACAAGTCACCTTGATCCCACAAGCCGAAAATGTAGAAATTCTGAACGGCTCGCTTGCTGTGAGCAACTTGAAAACCATCCAGGCTCCGGAAGCATGGAAGGCAACAGCCGAAAACTTCATCGGTGATATCAAGAAGACCACCGACCTTTCATTGGCTTTGGCCTCAGAAGGCGCTTCCATCGTGTTGACTGAAAATGCCAACCTTCCGAAAGAAGCCTATAATTTGAGCATCACCAAAAGCGGTGTCCAGATTGAAGCTTGCGATGTGCCGGGTATCAGTCATGGTCTCACCAGCCTTCACCAGTTGATTCTCACTGCCAAAGATGGCCAGCTTCCAGTTCTCAACATCCAGGACAAACCGCTCTATGGCTATCGTGGCTTGATGCTCGACTGTAGCCGTCACTTCTGGACAGTAGATGAGCTGAAAGAAAGCATCGACCAAATGGCATTCTTCAAGTTCAACACCCTCCATATGCACCTCACCGACAACCAAGCATGGCGCATGGCAGTGGATAAATACCCTAGCCTCATCAAGGAAGGTACCTATTATTATGACTTCCCTGAAATGTCGGGCAAATATTACAGCAAGGAAGACTTGAAGGAAATCGTTCGTTATGCAGCTACCCGTGGCATCGAAATCATCCCCGAAATCGACCTTCCGGGACATAGCACCGCTCTCTTGGCTGCCCTTCCTGAACTCTCCTGCAAAGGTGGCAAGTTCGAGACTTACCCTGAAGAACGTCCGTGGAGCGAACGCAAGCGTGCCAACGAAAACATGATTTGTGTAGGCAATCCGAAGTCCTACGAATTTGCCGAAGACATCATCGATGCCTTGATTGAAATCTTCCCGTCGAAGTACATCCACTTCGGTGGTGACGAAGTGCCGACCAACATTTGGGAAGAATGTCCGAAGTGTATGGCGCTCTACAAGAAGGAAGGAATGAAGCATCCGGGCGAAATCCAGGATTATTTCACCCGCAAGATGAGTGAACTCATCCGTTCGAAAGGCAAGATTATGGTGGGTTGGGACGAAATCAACGACCGCGGTGCCGCCGAATCCCACGATGTATTAACCGTTTGGCGTGAAGACGGTGTGAAAGCTCAGAAAGAAGCATTGGACAGAAACATTCCGGTCATCATGTGTCCTCAACATGGTTGCTATTACGACTGGGGCTATGCCGGCAACTCTACCCGCAAGGTTTACGAATGGAACCCGATTGTGAACGAAGGTCTCACTGCTGAACAACAAGCATTGATTATGGGTGGTCAAGGTGCTTTGTGGTGCGAACGTATCGCTACGCAAGACCGTGTGGAATGGATGCTCTATCCACGTATGTGCGCCTTGGCCGAAGTGCTTTGGACACCGGTAGCCGACCGCAACTGGGACAACTTCTATGCCCGCATCACCGACTACTATCCTATCTTGAAGAAGCTCGGCATCAACTACTACGAAGACGATGCCATGAACGAAAAGGAATTCGTGCCTTCACAGGAAAAACCGGCCTTGGTGCGTAATGCCCACATCGACACCAACATTCCTTGGAATCCTCCTTATCATGCCGAATATGCCTTCGACGGCAAGAGCAACAGCTTCTTCTGGGGTGGCAGCACCATCGGCAAGGAACATTATTTCACGGTGAACTTGGGCGAGCCATTGCCTGTCAATGAAATCAAAATCATCACCGGTGACTCCAAGGACTACATCACCATGGGTGACGTACTCATCAGCGAAGACGGCAAGAACTTCGAAAAGGTAGCTTCCTTCAACGAACTTGGTGAGGCACAAGCCAAGATAGACAACAAGCCTCTCCGTGCCGTGAAGATTCAAGTGACCGGTGCACATTCTTGTTGGCCGATTATCAAGGAAATAGCATTGAAATAATAAAACAAAAGAGGCGGTAGATTTACCGCCTCTTTTGTTTTATTCAAATGTCAACTCTCCAAAGAATTCCGGACAATGGAACTTAGGCTTTGGAAGGTCAATCGGTGCCCATGAAAGGAAGTGCGGAGTCTGAAGCTTGTCACCACACTTGTAGAAGTTGGCACGCATCGTCTTGCCGTTCAAGTCAGCTATTTCATGACGGAAGATAGCCGATGCAGGGATGACCAATGCCACTTCCCATGTGCACTCTCCTACTCTTTCTTCGAACGGTTCTGTACCCAATGAAGACCAACGCTTCACGCTCTTCAATACTTCTTCCGATGCCGTAGGTCGTTCGCCTCCGGCAGGACCTCCATGAAGCAAGAGCTTGGCAGCACAATTGCACTCGAAGTTATAGTAGAAGTCGTTGCCTTCCGGAGAAAGGAAAAATTCTACACAAGCATCTTCCCACACCTTACCATCGTCAGCCAAAGCCACGGCACGCACGCTAGCTTCGGTCACTTGATAATGAAGCAGGATAGCATCACCCGTATGGGCCGCACGGAACTTAACCTCCGGCTGATAAGGATAGTCTGCCCAATTTACGCATGCAATCGGATTGAACTCCACACCTGCTGCATCCATCAAAGCAGGTACAGCGGATGCATCCACTGCGGTTGTATTCAGTTTTTTAATTGATAATTTATTCATAATCTTACTCTTGTCAATTGTCATTCAAAGGAACGAAGTGACGAAGAATCTCGGTAACACCTACTAAATGTCTCCGAGATTCTTCCCCCCTTTGGTCGTCTAAACGACAACCATTATACTATATTACTTCTCCAAATAAACGTTCCAACCTGAAAGGATGTCACCATAGAAATAGAAGTAAACATCGAATGACTTCTTGCTGTTGGCATCAGTTACTTCATAACGTACAGTCACGTCTTCAGCTTCCTTCTTGGCGTATTCACCCAAAGCCAAAGGAGCCAATTCTTCTGTACCCTTCGCTTCAGCGATGAGCTTCTGCATACGAGCTTCGATAAGCTTCATCACACCTTCCTTCTTGAATGGGTCCTTGTCGGCAACTGTCGGATAAGTAGCCTTGATGACACCACCGTTTGCCTTACGAACAGCTCTCAAGCTATCAGCATATTCCTTGAACTGCTTGCGGATAGCCGGGTCTGTGATGTATTCAGCTGTATAGAACGATACACCCTGAGCACCATTGTTGAACGCAGCATCCATGCTTTCGAAAAGTTCATGATTATTGCTTCCCCACAAACCAGCATAAAGAGTAGTACTTTCCTTCTTATCACGAGCATTTTCGATAGTACAATCAGCTACGAAACTTGCGTCTTCTGTATAGAAGTTGTGATAAACCATTGGGAATACGATATCAAGATTCCAGTCACCCCAATATTGGCGTACCATGCGAGCCGACATCTTTGGAGTCGGGAATGGAGAAGCTGCCATCAACTTACCGTTCTTATGTACAGTTTCTGCAACGAGGTTAGCCACTTCAGACACCTTGTCGCAACGGAACTGCAACCACTTCTGATCCTTTGATGGGTCTTCCTGTTCGCGTGGGTCATAACCATGCATTTCCTTGAAAGCCTTGATCATTTCTGGGTGATAACCATAGTCCCATTGTGGATATTCACGGTCTTGAACAATGCCGTAATTCGGCCATATAGTAGTAGGAAGAACAACGTCTACAAAACGGTGATAGTCGATAGAGATGGCTTCGACACCTTCTACCTTACAGATTTCGTCCACTTGCTTGCAGATTTCTTCACGAACACCCGGGATAATCGGGCTAAGGAACTTGTAATATTCCACGTATGCCATACTGTCGGCAATGCTGTAACCATCACGGTTGTAGCTCAACCATTCCGGATGTGCAGCAGCAATTTCAGGATTGTTAATAGTCCATACCCATGCATATACAGTCAATCCATGCTTATGAGCTACCGGAATCAACTTGCGGTAGTTTTCAGCAGTACCTGCCTTGAGCACGATACCATCGATACCCAATTCACTAAATGATTGACAAATAGAGTCAAAGTTTTCTTGAGGATTGTAGGTATACCATGTACAGAACATCGGTTTTTCCTTCACTTCACTTTCTTTAGCCGGCTGTTGGCAAGAATAAATACCCATTGCCATAAAAATACCAGCCAATGCAATAACTAATTTTTTCATCTTTAACTATGTTTTTAAAATTCTAAATCTGTCCATTGTGGATTGTGGTCGGAAAGCAATGCTTCCTTCACTTCCGGAGTCACCTCTGATTGCAATACCTTGATGCTTGGAGTTACAAACACAAAGTCGATTTTACTACGCTTTGCCGGATCAACCTTATCGAAGCCATGGAATGTATAGCTGGCACCTGTAGCCTTTTCAGCTACCTTGTGGGCATCGAGCAATACAAATTCATTCGATACGATGGTATTGTAAGCTTCGCTCTGATCGGTTACATTGAAGTCACCAGTCAATACAGCCGGTTGGTCGCCTACGATTTCCTTGATCTTGCGGATAATCAGCAACGAACTTTCCTTCTGAGCAACTTGACCCACGTGGTCATAGTGTGTATTCACGGCCATGACAATCTTGCCTGTAGCCTTGTGTTGCAACTTTGCCCAAGTAGCGATACGGACACAAACAGCATCCCAACCCATCTTACCTACAGCTGTCGGATCTTCCGACAACCAGAAAGTACCTGAATCCAACGCATCGAATACGTTCTTGTTATAGAATACAGCCGAGTATTCACCTTGAGTGGCACCGTCGTCACGACCCACACCTACCCCTTCGAATTCCGGCAACAAAGCCTTCAGGTCTTCGAACTGATTGTGAAGCACTTCTTGAGTACCGAATACATCGAACTTCATTTCCTTAATGTACTGAGCCACACGTTCCTTGCGGGCGCCCCAATGGTTAGGAGCATCGCCTTGGTTATCATAACGCATGTTGAATGTCGCCCAACGTACATTCACTTTCTCTTCTTGAGAACAGCTTGCCATAGTAACTATGGCAAGCAATAAAAGCATCAGTTTTCTCATGATTCCTATTATTTAGTTTCCTTAGCAGCCAACTCCTTGGTGAAAGAGTAAGGAAGATCTTCCTCCTTAGTACCACGTTGAGTGTTCGGAGTAGCACTCATCTTGACGTCAATCTTGGCACCGTTCATCAAATCACCGTGAGTATAATAGTTCTTGGTATAATCCTTACCATTCAACTTCAAAGCATCGATGTAAATGTTCTTATCACTATTTTCAGGAGCAGTAATAACTACATCGTTACCATTTTCCAAGTGGATAGTGGCCTTTTTGAACAACGGAGCGCCCAAGATGTATTGGTCTGTACCCGGACAAACAGGATAGAAGCCAAGAGCCGAGAATACATACCATGCAGAAGTCTGGCCATTGTCTTCGTCACCGCAATAAGCATCCGGTGTCGGAGTATACATACGGTTCATCACTTCGCGCAACCAATATTGAGCCTTCCATGGAGCACCACCATAATTGTACATGTAAATCATGTGCTGGATAGGCTGGTTACCATGTGCATAGTTACCCATGTTCATTACAGTCATTTCTGTAATTTCGTGGATTGGAAAACCATAGTAGCTATCATCGTAGATAGGTGGAACTGCAAATACAGAGTCGAGCATCTGAACATATTCTTCCTTACCGCCCATCAAGTCAATCAAACCTTGAGGATCGTGGAATACTGACCAACTGTAGTGCCAGCTGTTACCTTCTGTAAAGTCACCACCCCACTTCAATGGAGAGAATACTTCTGGGAATGTACCATCTTTCTTCTTACCGCACATCAACTTATATTCCGGACGGTAAAGGTTCTTGTAGTTCTGAGCACGCTTTTCTAACAAAGCAATTTCTTCTGCCGGACGGTTCAATTCCTTAGCCAACTGAAGGATACACCAGTCATTGTATGTGTATTCCAAAGAACGGGCAACATTTTCGTGGATATCTACATCGTTAGGCACATAACCTAATTCATTGTAATATTCATGACCGAGACGACCTGTAGAAGAAACTGTCGGATGAACGTTCTTGGTTCCGTGAATCAAACCTTCGTAAAGAGTTTCCAAATCCTGTACACGAACACCCTTCATATAAGCATCTACCAAAACTGCAGCAGAGTTGTTACCCACCATACAACCACGGTGACCCGGGCTAGCCCATTCTGGGAAGAAACCACTTTCCTTATAAGTATTGATCAAACCTTCCTGCATCTTCAAGTTTTCAGACGGATACATCAAGTTCAACAATGGGAACAAGCAACGGAATGTATCCCAGAAACCTGTATCGGTATACATATAACCCGGCAATACTTCGCCATTGTACGGGCTGTAGTGAACCGGCTGACCTTCGGCATTCACTTCCCAGAACATGCGTGGGAACAACAACGAACGGTACAAACAAGAATAGAACATGCGGTATTGATCGAGTGTGCCACCTTGTACATCTGCCTTACCCAAGACTTCGTTCCACTTGGCCTTACCTTTTTCTACTACAGTATCGAATGTATCGTTACCCAATTCCTTCAAATTCAATTCAGCTTGTTCAGGGCTGATGAATGAAGAAGCTACACGAGCATGAACCTTTTCACCCTTTTGAGTCTTGAAACCAATAACGGCACCTGTATGGAAGTTGGCCTGTTCCAACTGACCTTCCTTCAAGGTAACAGGAACGGTTGCATCCGGCTTGGCCGGCTTCACATCGTTCGAGAATGTAGCCTTGTAAGTGAATGGCTTATCAAATACCACTACGAAATAGTTCTTGAAGTTTTCAGGAACACCACCGCTGTTACGGGTAGTATAACCGATAATCTTGTTTTCTTCCGGAATTACCTTGATGGAAGAACCACGGTCGTAAGCATCAACTACTACATACGAGTCTGCATCTGGGAAAGTGAAACGGAACATCGATGCACGCTCTGTCGGAGCCATTTCAGTTACAACATCGTATTCTGCCAAATATACCTTATAATAATGCGGCAATGCCACTTCACCCTTGTGAGAGAACCAACTAGCACGCTTTCTTTCGTCCATTTCCACCTCGCCTGTTACCGGCATCAACGAGAACTGACCGTAGTCATTGATCCATGGGCTCGGTTGGTGAGTCTGCTCGAAACCATAAATTTTGTTAGCGGTATAAGTATACTGCCAACCATCACCAATCTTGTTGGTACGAGGAGTCCAGAAATTCATCCCCCAAGGCATCGCAATCGCCGGATATGTATTACCGGTCGAAAGCTCAAAGCTGGATTGTGTACCCATCAACGGATTTACATACTGAGTGTAGTCACCATGCACTTCACTCTGCACTGCATCCGTCTGAGTGCCGCAACTGGTAAGCATACCTACCATTGCTACTACTGCTAAAAATACTTTCTTCATGTGTGATTATAATTAATTATTGTTTTCTTTAATACCAAATTTCTCCCGGTTGGTTGCCCATCACGAATTCCACCGTTGCACCCTCCATTATCTGTTGATGGGTGATGTAACTCTTGTCGTATGGCTGGCCATTGACCTTTACACTCTGGATATAAATGTTTTCACGACTGACATTCGGAGCCAGAACCGTAAAGGTCTTTCCATTATTCAAGTTCAAGCGCATTTCCGGGAAGAGCGGAGTACCGATTTCATACTCACCGCTAACCGGATTTACCGGATAGAAGCCCATAGCACTAAACACATACCATGCCGACATCTGACCGCAGTCTTCGTTACCGCAAAGACCAGCCGGAGCATTGAAGTAAAGTTCATGCATCACCTGAGCCGCATACTTCTGTGCCTTCCATGGCTGACGTACCTTATTATACAAATAAATTACATGGTGACTTGGCTCGTTACCATGAGCATACTGACCAATCATACCGGTACTGAAGATAGGCAATTCTTCGTTGCCTGCCGGAATATAAGTAAACATACTGTCGAGCTTTGCAACAAACTTGTCTTGACCTCCAGTCAATGATATCAAGCCCTTGACATCGTGCTGTACAGACCAGAAATAATGCCATGCATTACTTTCACAGATATGAGCAGTGTATTCATCCGGATTGAAGTTCGGTTGGAACACACCCTTGTCATCAATCGGTTGCATGAAACCGGTAGCCGGGTTGAAGACATTGCGATAGTTTTGTGAACGCTTATAGAATTCGTTGGCCAATTCAGTCTTACCCATCTTCTGAGCCATTTCGGCAATACAGAAGTCATCGAACGCATATTCCAATGTACGGCTCAACGACCAGTTTTCAGCATTATATTCATCCTTTACATTGTAAGGTATGTAACCATTCTTCTTATACGAACCGATACCACGATATTCGTCGATGTTGGCAGTAGCCACACATGCTTCCAATGCCTTTTCCGGATCAAAGTTACCAATACCCTTCAAATAAGCATCCACAATCACCGGCACGGCATGATAACCAATCATCATGTCGGTTTCGCTGCCCCAGAAGTTCCAAACCGGCAAACGTCCGTTCTGTTCATAGAACGCAATGAACGACTGAACCATATCGCCTACACGCTCCGGCTCGGTATAAGTGAACAACGGATGAGCTGCACGGAAAGTATCCCACAATGAGAAGGTACTGTAGTTCACCCAACCGTCTGCTTGGTGCACTTGCTTGTCCGGGCCATAATACTTACCGTCTACATCGCTATAGATAGTCGGAGCAATCATGCTATGATACAAAGCGGTATAGAAGTTCACTTGGTCATCAGCTTCACCGCCTACTACCTGGATACGTTGCAATTGCTTGTTCCAATCGGCCTTAGCTGCTGCCAAATACTTGTCAAAATCATTATGAGGAGCCTCAGCGTCCAAGTTCTTCACTGCACCTTCCACACTGACACCCGATAGAGCGGTTACAACCGTAATCTGTTCACCTTCCTCTGTATCGAACATGAAACGGGCGATATTCGATGTACCCACCTTTTCACCTTTCAGCTTGATTTCGGCATTATCCAACTCCATGCTCTTGAAAGGACGAGAGAAACGAGTAGCGAAGTACACCTTTTGACCACGTGCCCAACCTTCAGAGAAACGATAACCACGGATATTGCAAGAATCCACCACTTCAATGTGCGAATCCATGGTAAAGTCCCAGTTCATCGCCTTCTTCAAATTCAGAATCACCATCGATTCAGCTTTCGGGAACGTATAACGCTGTACACCGCAACGAGGAGTCGCTGTCAATTCCACGTTGATATTATAATCCTGCAACTTCACCCGGTAGTAACCTGCCGAAGCTTCTTCGTCATTGTGAGAGAACTTGGAATGGATACCCAATTCTCCTTTCGCCTCCTTATAAGGAAGAGTCACCGGCATGAAGAGGATATCATACAAGTCACCGGCACCTGTACCCGAGAGATGTGTATGACTGAAACCGGCAATGGTACTGTCCGGATAGAAATAACCGGAGATGCGGTCCCAACCAGCCAAGCCATTGTCCGGACTCAACTGCACCATACCGAACGGAGCCTGTGCACCCGGATAAGTATTACCTGTAAAGTCAGTACCAATAAATGGATTGACCAATTGTGTATAATCAATTGAAGTTTGCGAAGGCTGCTTCGAAGTACATGCCCCCAAGGCCAGTAAAGCTACCAGCGCAGAAACGATAAGCATTCTCATATCAGATTAAGATTATTTAGTTATCACTTAATCTGACAAAGTTAGAGAATTTATACGTAATACACAAAAAAAACAGTAATTTAGCCGATGAAAAGAAATAAACAATCTATGAAAGAAGGCATATTCAACCGTACAGCACTTTTATTGGGCGAAGAAACGACCCTGTCCATTGCCAAAAAGCGAGTTATCCTCTTCGGTGTGGGAGGGGTAGGAAGCTGGTGCGCAGAGAGTTTGATCCGTTCCGGCATCCATCACTTGACCATTGTGGATTCCGACTGCGTATGTGCTACCAACATCAACCGTCAACTGATAGCAACCACCGAAACTATTGGTCAACCCAAAGTGGAGGTATTGAAACAACGCCTCCTCTCCATCAATCCAGCAGCTGAAATCAATGCCCTTCAACAAGTGTATTGTGCAGAGACAGCCGATTCCTTCCACATCGAGACGTATGATTATATCCTTGATGCAATAGACAGTCTGGAAAACAAAGCCTTGCTGATTCGCCGGGCATGCGAAACCTCCGGCACGTTTTTTGCGTCCATGGGTGCCGCCCTCAAAATGGATCCGTTGAAGATAGACATTGCCGAATTTTGGAAGGTAAAGGGCTGCCCGTTAGCGAAAGCGCTTCGACAGAAGTTCAAGAAAAACAAGCTTTTCCCTAGTAAGAAATTCAAGTGCGTATATAGCGAAGAATTACTAGAAAACAAAGGCAAGGATACGTTCCAAGAAACCACCGATGCACTTCCAGAACACGATTGGCATACAGCGAAGGTACACACCAACGGCACTATAGCTCACACAACGGCCATCTTCGGATTCATGTTGGCCGGGCTCGTCATTCAGGACATCATTCAGAAAGAAGAGGCGTAAAAAACGCCTCTTGAAACAAAAATTTACGAAAAAGTTTGGTGGTTTAGAAAATAGTCTCTACATTTGCACCCGCAAACAAGCAAGGTGCCATAGCTCAGTTGGTAGAGCAAAGGACTGAAAATCCTTGTGTCCCCGGTTCGATTCCTGGTGGCACCACTTGCGAAAGCAATCGGAAAGTAGCGCAGTTGGTAGCGCACTACGTTCGGGACGTAGGGGTCGGGCGTTCGAGTCGCCTCTTTCCGACACAAGGCGACAATCGAATAATTTCGGTTGTCGCTTTTGTTTTTTCTTCTTCGTAACTTGCTGATAATCTACGGAATATCTTGAATACTTCATTCTCATTTTCTGTTCGATAATCGTCATTTTCCTTATCAAACAAAACACCCGCTGGAAACATCAATTTCTGTAAACTTTGACGGTTTTCAAAGTTACCGCTATTCCATAAAGTACCTAATTTACAAGACATTGCAACTGCTTCATCAATGTATTTACTCATGTTCGATAAGTTTTTGTTGGCTTCTTCCAACCCTCTACTAATTTCTGCCATTTCAGCAGTCAAATGCTTCAAAGTAGTCTGGTAAACCTCATCACTGATTTCTCCTAACCCATAACGGACTTGTACCCTTTCCAACTTCTGTTTACACTCCGTTTGGCGTTTTAAGAGCATCCTGCGAGTTTCATCCTTCATATCATTATTATCCTTGAAAACCTTTCTAAGTACGTCTATGAGCACAGGAATGAGTTCCTGAGGTATCTTATACCCATTCAACAACTCCGTATATTTTTGGTGCATCTTATCGGTACTATGATTGCTCTTGCATCCCTTTTTGTTACACTTGTAATAATTACGACCTCTTGCTTTCACGGTATATCCCGTAAGATAACCTCCACAATCCGAACATATAACATGACGTTTCAAAGGAAATTCATCCGTAACTTCCCTATGCTCATAACCAGCATTTGAAAGACCATTTACTTTATTAAATATATCCTCATCAATCAATGGCTCATGTTTACCTTTGATTATCTCATCACCTAAAAGACTATGTTTGATATAGCCACAATAGAAAATGTTCTGCAAAATTTTGTTTAGATGCTTACGGTCAACATCCAGCCCTAAAGCCTTCAACCTATCCACTATGGCAATATCCCCCAATCCTTCGTTTGCTTTCCATAAAAAAGCATTCCTTAACTTTTTGCCGTCTTCATTGACGGTAATGATATGTTCACGACCAACCTTCTTACGGTCATAACCTAATGGGACTTGCCCGAACCAATATCCCTTCTTCAAGCATTCCCTCATACCTGTAACACACTTATCCCTACGCAAATCATTCTCAAACTGATTGAACAAGAATAGAATGTTTTCCATAAATGTACCAGCTGCACTATCTGGGTCAGTGGCTTGGGTTGCTGATATAACATAAATACCCTTGGTCTTCAAATATGCCTTTGTCATGATGGCTTCTGAACCAGCACGACTGAAACGGTCAAATGAGTACACCAAAATGATGTTGATTTCTTTATCTCTTGCAACCTCGGCAATCATTTCACGATACATCTTACCTTCCGTCTTTGCACTCTCATGAGTGCCACCAAATTCTTTTTTGATAGTGATACCATGACGTTCAGCGTATTCTCTACAAATACGCTGTTGGTTCTCTAAACTGCAATTATTTCTTTCTTGCTTTTCAGTGCTTACTCTTGTCCAAAGAGCAGCGACCTTATTTTCTAACTTTGAAAATTCTGTTACTTTTACCTTCTTTTTCTTCATGAGATTAAAATTTTATTATTCCTTATTATTATAAATGATTGTACCTATTGAATACATGAACTCCAACACTTGTTTTTGTTCTTCTTGGCTTGTTATGCCTAATTGATTGAATACTTCTTCATACGACTTTAATTCCTCTTCACTAAACATTCAACATAAAATTTCCGTGTGCCACGCTTGGCACTTATTTTTGGTATTTGATAGCCAGCTCAGCAATGGTAAACCGATTGTCGGCAAATACCCGACCATTGCCTTTCGTGTTTGCAATAAACCTACTTCTTCAAAGAGTGGCTAAAACTGAACTATATTTCAGTTTTTACTATATCATATTATATATAATATCATCGATTTTATATTTCGTTTTTTTGATAAATCCCGTATCAATTTGTGATATAACCCGATTGCTCGCAAATATCATTTTTTCTCCGTCTGTCGCTGGGCTTCCCGTCACCTCTATTTTGCGACCTCCGTTGTTCAGTAAGTCAGACACCTAATGTGATATGTTCAAATATACCAAAAAGAATTTACAAAACAAAATCAGATAAGAGCCTTGCATTTCCGAATCGTGTTGATAGATGTACCCGTAATCTTAGAAATGTTCCGTAATGAATACCCCTTTTTGAGCAACTTGATTTCTTCGGTGTACTGCTCTTTCATGTCCGATTCAGACTTCTGATAACCAGCTTTACGACCAACCTTGCCACCATTAGCCCGAAAATTCTTGTAACCGCTTTCCACTCTTTCCCGAATAGTCTTCCGTTCCATTCGTGCAACCTCTGCCAAAATGGT
Organism: Bacteroides sp.; assembly: GCA_015060705.1. Lineage (GTDB taxonomy): Bacteria > Bacteroidota > Bacteroidia > Bacteroidales > Bacteroidaceae > Phocaeicola. Next base: position 29,775 of record SUXY01000020.1, read on the forward strand.
TATCAAGAATTGGCTCATTGCATTAACCATACCTTCCTTAGTCAATGTCTCGATATTGTAGTTTTGGATAAACAATGAAATGCCCTTACCATTCAGCATCTCGATAACTTCAAGAACTTGCAAGGTATCACGACCCAAACGGCTCAACTCCGTCACTAATACCTTATCTATATGGTTAGCCTCAACATAGTTTATCATATTCAGAAGTTCGGTACGTTCTGTATTTGCCTTTGCTCCCGAAATCTTTTCGGCAAACACAGCCTCGACACTCCAACCATTACCCTTGGCTAATGCTGTCAGTTCATTTACTTGTCTATCGTATTCCTGAACACTTGTTGAAACTCTTGCGAAAATTACCGTCTTTATCATAATTGATTTATATATCATTTAATCCACCACAAATATACATAAACAGGAATTATCCTGCAAATCTGGATTGATTAAAATATAAATGATTGATAAAATATTTGATAATTAAAACAAAATCATTAGTTTTGTATCAAAGAATGGATTTATGGAGAAAGTATTAGCAGAAAACGTAAAGAGACTATGTAAGGAGCAAAAGAAGCAACTGAAAGACCTTGCTTCTGAAATGGGTGTTGACCCTGCAAGCCTGAACCGTGCAATGTACGGAAACGCCCGACTTGATACCATTGAAAAGATGGCTACCGCTTTGGGTGTATCTATCAAAAGCCTGTTCGACCCAATAGACGATGAAACGGTAGAAGGCTACATCAAGATAAAAGGGAAAATCTATCAGTTTAATAGTAGAGAGGAACTAAATAAATTGTTATTATGAGAAAAATAAAATGTCCATTTTGTGGAGAAGAGCAGCCTCTTGATGAATCTCATCATTATATAAAAAAAATTATATTAATTTTCATTTGTATATTATTGGCTGGAATACTTTATTATGCACTTATCTTTTCTATTTTATTTTTCGGATTGGCAATAATGATGATTGTTGATATTAGAAAAAAAGAGCAACATTGTATTAAATGTCAAAAATTAATAGAAAATCCAGAAAAATATATAACAAAAAATGACACCAAAACAATAGGGTATTTACATTGTGATATTGGGCAGACACTCAACCTCTTAGCAATGGGAGAATTATTAAAGGCTGTATCAGAAAATGACATAAAGGCTTTTTTAGTGGCTTTCAACAAAATAACATTTAATAATTTACCTAATCATAAAAAAGATTCTTTTATAACTTCTAAGTTAGAAAAACGGCCATCAATTATGAGATTCAAATCATTTAGTTCTTATACATTTGAAACTCACTATTATTCTATAATCATTGATGAAGGAAATAATATAACCTTCGATTAAAAAATAAAAAAACATAACAGTAAAAAAATGAGCTATTTAATGAATTGGCTATCAAATGTTATTGGATTACCTTTTTTTATTGTAATTCCTTTAGCTCTCTTCGCCTTCATTCTTTGTTATATAATATTAGAGGAAATATACAACAAGATTGACAAATGTATGGGAAATTGTAAATTGAGAGAACAATGGAAGTTTTTCAAAGGAATATCGTTATTTGTCCTTTGCATTTCGTTGCTAGTTGTATTGATAACTAGTAACATTAAATCCTGCATAGATAACGTCAACATTAATAATAATGAAGAACCATACATTAGAGGACATGGACATTAAAATCTTTTAGATTAAACTGAAACAAAATAATGTATCATTATAGTCTTTTTATTTGATTATAATGATACATTTTAATTTTGATACAAACATCATAGTTTCTAACGACTTATGAAGAAAACATCATATCTCATAGAGGTGGTTGTTATAACTCTACGAAACCGAAAATGACTATCGGATTTGTGCAGCCGTTCCGGCCGCACAAATCCTCCCAAGTGATACGGTTATTACCTTTCTCAAAGCGGATAACACTATTCAAATGGTGATAGAACATATCTTCCAAAAGAGCCTCATCAATCATATAGTAGTTGAAGAACAGCCCTCGACTATCCAAATAATCCTTAACCTCTTGGTTGTTCAAATGAACTTCGGTACGATATAATTTCTTAGGATTGCCATAGTAGTTGAGAATGTAATCTTTACCCGAACTATTTTGCACCTCTGCCACCTTATCGTATGTGGTTATGGTTACACCACGACTTTTGTCTTTGATAGCATTTTTCTGTTTGATATTGACGGTCATGTATTTGTCGGTTTTGTTGAGGCTACCGCTTGTCGTATATGTGATTTCAGGTCTATCCTCATCACGGTCTTTTATTCTCTTGCCATTCAAAATGGTTGTTACGGTTTTATCCTTTATCAGTTGACGAACCGATTTCCCGACATTGAAAGGAGTGTCCTTGCAAAGGTCTAAGGTTGTTATGTTGTGAGGTTCTAAACCCAACTTGGTAGCGATAAATCCTAAATGGTATTGGTCATTGGTGTACAATGTCTGATTGTTGAGGCTTATCCATACTTTCGGATTTCCGTTCTCGTGAAGGTTATCTGCTTCTGTCTTTTGACTGATATTGAACTTCAACTGACCGAACTCTACTTCCGTATCATTATCCATATAGGTAATGGTATAAACATTGTCATAATACCTACCCTCAACACGGATTAGCTGAAACTCATCAAGGTCATACATCTCACCGAAAATTCAGTGAAGAAAGACGGTCATAGTGATAACGGTTTTCCACCTCGAAGCAAACCGTCAAAGCATCAATCATTACTTTTCTTTTACATACTCGTTTCATTGCTTGCATCATTTTTACTTTCGTAATTTTCATCGGTTGGCTTATAGGGTATAGTCTTCCAATAAGCTTTCATGCTATCACTGATAGCTTGTTTATGGCTGTCGGTCATTGAACGACCTTTGAGCCTTTGGCTGATGCGTTGCTTTGTTGCATCATTCATGTTTCTGTATAATCTCATAAATGTTATATTATTTATATCTATAAATAGTTAGTTAAGTTAAAAAAGTAGGTATAGTAAAGAATAAAATTTTCAGTTCATATAGCTGGAGAAAAAGAAAAAACCGTTTTTATCCTACTATACGAACCGAAATAAAAATTACTCATACAAGATACCTACACAAACACCCCTCCAATGGGGTACAAGGCAGGTTCCCCAAATATGGCTTATACCACCCTTGTCAGATTGATATGAAAACACTCTATATAGTCGTGTATTTTCTGTAAATCCGCTATAAACTTGTTCGATAATTTGTAAGGGTATTCGACAAAAAGGAAGTCTTTAAAAGGCTTCCTTTTTTTTGCTTTATCCCTTAATGTCATTCAGAGCGAAGCGAAGAATCTCGAGTACATCCACGTTTGTGTACTCGAGATTCTTCACTACACTCCGTTCCGTTCTGAATGACAGTTCAGTTATCCAAGGATTTCCTTACACAATGTGTGGCAACGGATCATCATTCTAGGAATGTGGAACGGCCCCTTGAAGATATTACCCTTCGCTGGCTGTGCCACGGTTCCGTCACGATGCAAGTAACCGTACCATTCCGGATATTCCTTGTCCGGGAAGTGTGCATATGTCCAGTCACTGATCTTCTTGTGCATTTCCAAATACTTTTCATCACCCGTTGCTTGGTAAGCATAAAGAGCAGCAATAATGGTTTCACATTGCGGCCACCAGAACTTCATGTCCTGAGAATAGTCCTGCTGAGGGAAGCCCTTGCAATCGCGGAAGTTGATGATACCACCATACTGTTCGTCCCAACCCCAGTCCCAAGACCAGTCGAGAATAGTGGTAGCCATTTCCACCAAATCCTTGTCCCAATTACGGTATTTCGCTTCTTCCAAGATGAACCAAGCGGTTTCGATACAGTGTCCCGGATTGATCAAACGGCCATTGATATTGTCGATGAATTCACCGTTCGGACCTACCATTTCGAGCAACGCCTTGAATTCCGGATGCATGAAGTTTTCACGCAACGCCTTGATGGAACGGTCAATCTGTTCAGTCAAGACAGGGTCGTCGATAGCGGCACGGATACGGGCAGCTGTATTCACCAGAATCATGGTAATGGAATGGCCTTGCGACTTCATGGTATCGAGATACTTCGGAGCCAAGAAACCCGGAGTATTCAACATGTACATGATGCGATTGAACAAGTCAAGAGCCTTCTGTGCATAGGTCTTGTCACCTGATGCAATCGAGTATTCCGACATCGCGATGGCAGCAAAGCCTTCCGAGAATACATAACGACGCTTACGGAGCGGTGTACCGTCTTCCATCACCTCGAAAAACATATGTCCGTCGGTATCAAAGCAATGTGCTTCGATAAAGTCAATACAGCTCTTTGATGCAGCCAACCATTCCGGATTCTTTTCAATGTTATTGTATGCGTAAGAAGCGATGAAACCGAAACGGCCCTGGAACCATACCGACTTGGTAGTGTCCATCAAAGTACCGTCACGATCCAAACAAGTGTATACACCACCATGCTTGCGGTCAAGACCGTTCTTCATCCAGAAAGGCATGATGTTTTCCACAAAATCCTTACGGTAACATTCAGCCCATTCCGACAAATATTGTTTTACGTCCATAATTTTCTTTATTTATCAATGTCATTCAGAGCGAAGCGAAGAATCTCGAATACATAAAATACGAATGTTTCCGAGATTCTTCCTCCCTTCGGTCGTCTGAATGACAACGCCTGATTATAATTTAAAATTTATTGCAACGTTCAAAGAAGTTGATAGCTTCCAATTCAGCCTTCATCGCAGCTTCTTCTTCATCAGTCATGTTCTGGAACGGAGTACGGTTCTTGCCCAAATCCAAACCGATGAGCTTCATGATGCGCTTACCACCCACGATGTTACCACGATAATGGCAAATTACGTTAATGACTTCCTGAGAGAAGTTCTGACGTTCACGAGCCAATTCCAAGTCACCAGCCTTCCAAGCGTCGATGATACCTACCAATTCCTTACCGTTGTAGTTAGTAGTACCACCGATACCACCTTGAGCACCACCCATTGCCAATGAAGGAAGGATTGTTTCGTCCTGACCATGGAGCATATCGAACTTACCATTCTTGTACAAACGGCATTGGTTGTATTCATAAATGCTTTCGAAAGTATACTTGATACCAGCGAAGTTAGGCACACGGCCGTCTACTGCTTCGAGCAACTTTACCATTGGCAAGAATGCACCGTTGAAAGCAGGGATATGATAGTAATAGAACGGAAGTTCAGGAGCACCGCAAGCAATTTCTTCGATGTACTTCACCAATTCTTCGATACGGCCAATTTTCGGGAACGGAGGAGCCATGGCACCGATACCCCAAGCACCGATTTTCTGTGCATGTTCAGCCAACTTGCGGCTTGCCTTTACACAGCAGCTACCTACGTGTACAATTACCTTGAAACCTTCCGGAGCAGCAGCGACCCAAGTTTCAGCCAACTTCATACGTTCTTCATCGGTCAACATGTAACCTTCACCAGAAGAACCGTTGATAAATACACCTTGCAAACCATTCTTCTGCAACATCGCTGCGTATGCAGGAATTGGTTCATAGTTCACTTCACCGTTTTCATAGAACGGAGTAAAAGGAGCATCAATAAGGCCAATAATCTTTTCCATAATATCTATTTATTTAAAGTTTAACTTTACCAATTAATTTTCTGATTTTACCTTCGCCGATTACCGGTGCATGCGGATCTTCCGGATAGACGATGCAGAACTCACCCGGCTGAAGAGTCACGAAAGTAGTCGGTTGGTCATCTGACAACGCGCAATCGCCTTCCTTCTGATATTCCTGAGTAATGTTCTTCAAGTCTTCGATAGCCTTCCAGCCAATGGTTTCCTTACCGGTCAAAAGGATGTGCACATCGATGTAATCGCGATGCATTTCCAGCACCTGCTTTTCTGCCGGGATACATTCAGGATTCACATTGTTGATGAACAAGTTATCGCCGTCCAATTCGATACGGCCCAACGGCGCATTCAGCAAATCGTTTGCCTTTACATAGTCAAAGAGTTGCTTAAACAGCGGGTGGAGGCTCTCCACCCGTGCACTATTCTGTAAGTTTGATACAATCATTTTCTTTTTCTATTTATTCCATATTATCAGTCTTCGGCTTCAAGCAGAACAACTGCAAAGCCAAGGCAACAGCTACTACGATACTCAACATCGCAAAGCCCATACCCAAGTTACCACCGTCTGTCCAAGCGCCCAATACCTGAGTCACAGCAGCACCGGCAAACACACCTACCATGTTCATCACACCGTACGCAGTCGCACGATACTTGGCTGAAATGAACTGACAGAGAATCGGCATGTTGTTGGCATCGAAGATACCATAACCTACACCGAACAACAAACCTGCGCCAACAACGGCAATGAAGCTTTCACCGAAGCCCAACAAAGCCAATGCCGGAATGGTCATACCCAAACCGATAGCACCGGTGTACACACGACCACGGATATTCTTTTGTACCCACTTGTCGGACATGATACCACCCACGATTACACCGACAAACGATGAAAGGGCGATAGTGATGGTCGAGATAGGACCGGCTTCAGACATCGGGATGTTCAAGCTTTCTGCAAACAAGGTCGGCAACCAGTTCTTGGTAGCCCAACCCGGAAGACTCGGAGCTGCAAAGTAGAACAAGATGACCCAGAATGCCCAGTTGGTCAATACGATACCCAAGCCTGCCAACGGATTAGCCTTCTTAGTCGGTTCGGAAGCCAACTTCTTGTCTACTACACGGTTCGGATTTTCATGCAAGAAAAGCATCAGTACAACTGCATAAACGATACCCACAATACCGAACCAATGGAAAGCCTGTTGCCAAGAAAGGGCAGCCGCCAAGGTAGCACCGAAACCACCGATAGCCTGACCTGTATAAAGACCGGTCATGTGGATACCTATAGCGAGTGAACGGGATTTGCCTTCGTGCCAGTCTGCAATCAAGGAAAGTGCCGAAGGAATATAAAGTGCTTCACTGATACCCATGGTAGAACGGAGAATCAAAAGTTGGTTGAAGTCTGCTGCATAGCCCATCAAGTAGGTCACAGCTGACCATACGAACAAACTACCTACAATCAACCACTTACGGCTCAACTTGTCAGCAATGATACCAGCTACCGGGCTCATGAATCCGTAAATCCACAAGAACACGGCCATCAACATACCGAAAGCTTCGGCCTTTTGTAACTCAACAATGTCCAATTTCATTGCTTCCTGCATGGTAGAAAGCATCTGGCGGTCCATATAGTTCAATAGAGCCACCACCCACAATAGTCCTACGACTACCCACGGATAGAATTTCTTGTCTTTCATGTGATTCTTTATCAAATTTAAAATTAACTTTCGCAAATATAGTCACTTCCTTCTAGAAACGCAAATACATTGTTGATAAAAAAGGGGAGCATCACTCACTGACACTCCCCTTCCCAACCTTTATAAAATTCCTATGTTAAAACTATTAAAGGATTAATAACCTGGAGTTTGTTCCAATAATGGGTTCACGTTCATAGCACTCTTGTCCAACGGCCAAAGTACCTTATAAGATTCAGTTGCCGGCAAAATGCCTGTTTCACCAGAATAGTTAGCCGAGCCTGAGAATACCAATGACTTACCGTCTGCATCGTGCATACGCAAGATGTCGAACCAACGCTTGCCTTCACCTACAAATTCCTTGTCGCGTTCTTGCAAGATAGCCAATTCGTTTTCAGCGTACGTACCTTCCACGTATTCATTTCCAGCGAAGTTTTCACCATAAGCACGTGCACGTACTTCGTTGATATAAGAAGCACATGGATTACCCAAACCATTTTCACATTCAGCCATCATCAACAATACATCCGAGTAACGGTATACCATGATGTCAGAAATGTAGATGTGAGTACCTGTAGAGCTCAAAGTACCCTGCATCTTGGTCATCATACAACCGAATTCACCCAAAGTACCGTCTTCAGCCTTAGTCATGTAGTATTCCAAGAATGAACCGTCACGACGAGTATCTTCCGGCTTGTAAGTCTTGAAGAAATCTTCTGTATATTCGTAACGGAATACACCACCTGTACCCTTCAAATTCAAAGTATCATTCTGGATAACCTGACCGTCACGTCCGTGAGCCTGACCCAAGAACAAGGCATCTTGATAAAGGAACATACCGCCCCAGTTGGTTGCTTCATTTTCAACAAACGGATAAGCGAAGATGATTTCGCTATTCTTTTTCTTCTTGGTAGAGAAAATGGAAGCATAGTCTTCCTGCAGCTCAAACTGACCAATGACCCCCTGCAAAGCAGCCTTGGCAGTCTGCAAGTCAGCAGTACCGGTAGCGTTGAAACCTGTAATAGAAACCTTAGCAGCCCACATATAAATTTCAGCCTTCAACATCAATGTAGCGTACTTCGACCACATATATGCATCGTGTGTATTGTTGCTACCAAAGTATTGTTCAGACTTGTTGATGTCTTCCTTGATGAAAGCCATAGTTGCTTCCGGAGTGGAACGTTCTGTATAGAACTTTTCTGCACTAGGTTTGCCATCAAGAAGCTCAACTGTTGTAATCAATGGCACACCACCATAGGTTCTAAACAAAGAGAAATAATAGAATGCACGAATACCATAAGCTTGACCTAAGTAGTAGCTACGAGCCTGCTCGCTCAAGAATGTACAATTGTTTTCTACTTCTGTAATGAAGTGGTTTACTTGCATAATCTGAGAATAGAAACCGGCAAAGTTACTGTAACCCGGATTATCCTCTGAAATATTCTGAGCACATATGTCCGCCAAGTTCAAAGAAGTACCGATGGAAGAAGTACCAATACGCAAAGTTCCACCACGAGCTTCACCTAAATTATACATACGTTGATAGTTGTTCGATCTCATATGAGAATGCAAACCCAACATAAAAGATTCTACCTGAGACGCGTTGTTCCAATAGTTCCCTGCACCATAGTAATCCTCTGGAGACAAATCCAGCGCATCACAAGATGGAGTTAGTGCCGACACCAAGCACAATGAAGCTATATAAAATATCTTTTTCATAAATTCCTTTACTTTTTAATGTGTTAGAAACTAACGTTTACACCCATAACGAATGTACGTGGCAATGGGTAACCACCATTATTGTTAGCTTGTTCCGGAGAGAACAAGTGATCAGCCTCTGTCAAGTAACCCAAGTTCTGGGCTGTCAATGTCAACTGTACTGAACCCAAACCAGCCTTGTTCACCCATTGCTTAGGCAAGTTATAACCCAAAGACAATTCACGGAAGGCGATATAGTCACCCTTATACATGAACATGGAGTTTTCACGGCAGTAGTTACGCTTACCCAACTGGTCAGCCCAAACGTATGTCGGATACTTACCATTCGGATTTTCCGCACTAAATGTATCCCAAGTTTCAGCGATGGTATTGTATGTACCCTGAGCACATGACATAATCCACATAGTCTTATAGTCGATAGCAGTAAAGCCAAGCGCGTAGTCGAAACGAGCCGACAATGTCAAGTCCTTCCAAGATACTTGAGTATTGATACCACCAGTCCACTTCGGACGTTGATTACCGATCTTCACTCTATCGTAGTTGTCGATAACACCATCCTTGTTTACGTCTTTCCACTTCACATCACCCACTTGGATAGGAAGCGCATTAGCCTTCTGGCTGTCAGACAACTTTGCATAACCTTCAGCACCAGCATAAAGCGGACGGTTAGAAGCACCATTATTACCAGATGAGATATCAATCAAGCCGTTAGGAATTTCACTTTCATTTCTATAAATACCTTCAGCTACGAATGCGTAAACATCACCTGGGCGTTGACCTTCTTGATAACCGCCTACCCACATCAAATCATTTCCTTTACCAGAGTAAACCTGGAAAGCATTCTGGCGATTATTAGGCAAACCGTTGTCCGGCAATTGGACAATCTTGCTGATACTATATGCACCGTTCCAATTCAAGTTCCACTTCCAATCTTTCTGATCCAAAATCTTGAAGCCCAATTCGAATTCAAGACCCTGATTGCGGAACTTACCATTGTTGGAAGTAAAAGCAGTTGCACCCGAAGTTGCAGGAATAGTGATACTTGCAAACTTATCGGTAGTCAAACGATTATAATAAGTAAAGTTAGCATTGATACGGTTAGCAAGGAAGCCCAAATCCACACCGGCTTCAAATGTATACGACTTTTCCCATGTCAAATATGGATTAGGAATACTGCTCAACAAGAATGCGTTAGAACCCGCATAGTTGGTAGTAGTAGCATATGCTCCCTGTACGGTGTAATTACCTACCCAATCCTTGTGTACGTTACCGTTTGCACCGTAACTAGCACGCAACTTACCGAATGACAATACGTCTGCATATTTTTCCGCGAATTCTTCTTTGGTGAAAATCCAACCTGCAGAAACACCAGGGAAGAAACCCCAACGTTCGTCCTTAGACAACTTGGAGTAACCGTCACGACGGAATACGGCAGAAAGCAAGTACTTGCCTTGGTAGTCGTAGTTCACACGACCGAAGAACGACATGATGCGCTGACGAGAGTGTGAAGAGTCGATAGAACGCTTGCCTTCGTCGGTGATTGTGTATTCCAAGTCTTGGAAAGCATCAGTCGGAGCACCCGAACCGCTGGCAGAGAAGCCTCTAGCATATGAATCGTAATATTCAAAACCGACCATTGCATCCAAGAAGTGATCCTTGTTGATCTGCTTGTTGTAATTCAACACAGCATTGTAAGTTTGGTCGATAGTACGGCTGAACTGTGCACTTGAGCTGTGAGACTTGTTTGTATTACCCGGTGAAGACAAATAGTCCTTGTTGAATGATTCATAGTAACCTTCGCTGTAGTACCAGATAGCATTCAACTTCAACGACAATTCTTTCATGATATCGATAGTGAACGACTGGTTCATGGTGAACTTGTCAGTCTTGTTATCACGAATGAACTTATCGAAGTTCAACTGTTGGTTACCGTCACCAGAGTTAGGACCCAACAACATTTCACCGTCCGCATTGTACCCACGGAAAGTTGGAGGCAATGACAATACGCGAGAGAAGTAATTGGCTTCAGCAGTCTGTGTAGGAGGAAGGTCATTCCAAGAAGCATTGGCATAGCTGAAGTTGGATGTAGAAGTCAACCAAGGCTTGATCTTATAGTCACCGTTAAAAGTGAAAGTGACACGGCGGTATTCATTACCATATGCGTTACCTTCCGAATCATTGTAACCGATACCGGCATAGTAATGACCCTTGTCGTTACCACCGCTCAAGCTTACATTATAGTCTTGTGAGAATGACGGAGTGTTTACGTTAAAATCAGCGATGTCGAAGTTCTTGAAAATCAACTTGTCACCGTATACTGGGTCAGTCATGGTTTCCCAACCTTCGTTGAGCAAGAATGCCAAATTGTCTGAATACTTCATGGTACTCCAAATAGCCTGGCTAGTTTTGTTACCATCAAGTACATTACCATTGTTGTCGAAGTAACGGTTACCGGTACCGTAAGGAGTAGAGCCACCCAAAGTACTGATATTAGACCATTGCTTAACCTGTGAGCCATCAGGATGCTTCATTTCACCGGTATAAGCATTCATATAACCTGTACGCATCCAATAGATATAATCACGCGCATTCATGAAATCGTATGAATCCTGGAAATAGTTCAAACCGAGCTTTGCAGAAAAGTCTACACGAGCAGAACCTTCCTTACCACGCTTGGTAGTAACAAGAACCACACCGTTGTTAGCACGGGCACCATAGATAGCGGTTGCACCGGCATCCTTCATCACTTCCATAGATTCAATGTCGGCCGGATTGATATCACTCAAAGAAGAGCGCACCTGGCCATCCACCAAAATCAACGGAGAACCTGATCCACTGAAGTCAGTACCACCACGAAGAATCAAGGTAGGAGCTGCACCCGGGTTACCGGAAGTCTGACTTACCGAAAGACCAGCTACCGCTCCAGAAAGAGCCTGAGCCGGATTGGAATGGAGACCGGTAGTCAACTGATCATTTTTTACCTTAGCAATGGAGTTGGTCATCTTAGAACGGAGAGTCTTACCACCATAAGCTGTTACCACCACTTCGTCCAACACTTCAGTGTCTTCCTTCAAAGTAATGTTCATCGCCTTACCGTCCCAAACGATTTCTTGAGTGGCATAACCCACGAACGAAACCTGGATGATATCACCCTTCTTTACATTAGTAAGAGTAAAATTACCATCGAAGTCGGTAATTGTACCATTAGTCGTACCTTTCACCACTACAGATGCACCGATAACGGTTTCACCTGATGCGTCTTTTACGACACCAGTACAAGTTTCACTCTGCTGTACTACCGGAGCCTGAATAGGGGCAGCACCAGTAGTAGCCATAGCAGGTCCTGCTGACATAGTCAACAAGGCTAGCATCATGCTAACTGATTTAAACTGTCTTGTCATAGTTAATTAGATTTATATTAATAAAAAGGATTTCTCCAAAGTTCTGCTTGTACTACATAAATATCCTTCTATTTATGCTTACACTAATTGCAAAGATAAAATATTCGTTAACAATCCGCAAACAAATTCGACATTTTTTCCACTTTTCCTATACGAGCTTCCACTGAAAGACGATACGTCTTATTGCAGTAAGCCGTATCGTCTTGTTGCGACAAGACGTATGAAGTTATTGGATATACATATACGGCTAAGTACAAGCAGAACTTTGCATATTGCAGCGACCAATAAAAAAAGCGAAGAAGTACTCTTACTTCTTCGCTAATTCTTCCAAAGTCTTGCCTTCGAAACGGCAAATGGCATTCTTGTAGTGGTCCGGTATCGGCGTTGGTTCTTTGGTGAGCAAATCGTACATCACCAAGGTCGTACGGCATTCGCACTTCACTTCGCCCGAATTCTTCACCACCGCGCGCTGCAACAGCGTAAAGCTCTTGTTACCCAACTGCACGGTCGCTGTTTCAATCTCAATACCGTCCGAGAAAAAGACCGGCATCAAGAAATTGGCATTGATATTGGCTACCACTACCACCACATCTCCCCATTCCGACATGCCAAGGACATCCTGGAAATAAGTAGTCTTCGCCAAATCGTACAAAGAGAAGTATACTGAGTTATTCACATGCCCGAATTGGTCTACGTCACTGAAACGTATCTGAGCAGGCATAAAATGATTGAATTTAATTCCTTCCTCCATATCGCTAAATCTAATTTGATGCAAAAATAATACTTATTCCTAATAATATGGTTCGATATAAGAGGAATTTCTTACTTTTGCATCGTTTTATATTTGAAAGAAAAATTTAGAGAGAATATATGGAAAAGAAAAAATTCACTCCAGCTACCCTTTGTGTACAAGGAGGCTGGCAACCAACCAAGGGTGAACCTCGTGTACTCCCGATCTACCAAAGTACGACCTTCAAATACGATACCAGCGAACAAATGGCTCGCTTGTTCGACCTGGAAGATAGCGGCTATTTCTATACCCGCTTGCAAAACCCGACCAACGATGCTGTTGCAGCCAAAATCGCTGCACTGGAAGGCGGTGTAGGCGCCATGCTTACTTCTTCCGGTCAGGCAGCCAACTTCTACGCGATTTTCAATATTTGCCAGGCGGGTGACCACTTCGTTTGTGCATCAACCATCTATGGCGGTACTTTCAACCTCTTTGCCGTAACCATGAAGAAGCTCGGCATCGAATGTACCTTCGTGGACATCAACGCATCGGAAGAAGAGCTTCAGAAAGCTTTCCAACCAAACACCAAGGCACTCTTCGGCGAAACCATCTCGAACCCGAGCATCGACGTGCTGGACATCGAGAAGTTTGCCCGCATCGCTCACAAGAACGGCGTACCTTTGATTGTAGACAACACCTTTGCTACACCAATCAACTGTCGTCCGTTTGAATGGGGTGCCGACATCGTAACTCATTCAACCACTAAATACATGGATGGTCATGCCACAGCTGTAGGCGGTGTGATCGTGGATAGCGGCAACTTCGACTGGGATGCCCATGCCGACAAGTTCCCGGGCTTGACTACACCGGACGAATCGTACCACGGTTTGACTTACACCAAAGCGTTTGGCAAGATGGCCTACATGACCAAGGCTACTGCCCAGTTGATGCGCGACCTCGGTTCCATCCAGTCTCCACAAAATGCTTTCTTGTTGAACCTCGGTTTGGAAACCTTGCATTTGCGTATGCCACGCCATTGCGAAAATGCTCAGAAGGTAGCCGAATGGTTGGAAGCGAATCCACAAGTGGCTTGGGTGAACTATTGCGGTTTGAAGAGCAGCAAGTATTATGAATTGACTCAGAAATACATGCCGAACGGTTCTTGTGGTGTCATTGCTTTTGGGTTGAAGGGTAGTCGCGAAGAAGCCATCAAGTTCATGGACAGTTTGAAGTTGGCTTGCATCGTAACTCACGTAGCCGATGCCCGTACCTGTGTGCTTCATCCGGCCAGTCATACCCACCGTCAGCTCACCGACGAACAATTGATTGAAGCCGGTGTAGCTCCAGACTTGATCCGTCTGTCGGTAGGTATCGAAGACGTGAACGACATCATTGCCGACTTGCAACAGGCTATGGAATGTGTAAAGTAATTTATGGATAAAAAAGTAATCATCATCGGAGCGACCTCCGGTATTGGAAGAGAAGTAGCACTTATCTACATCGCCAAAGGATGGAAGGTGGGCGTAGCCGGACGAAGGGAAGCCGAACTGGAATCACTTCGTTCCATGGCACCCCAACAAGTGTCTGCACAAGTGCTGGACGTGACTCAACCCGACGCCCCTGAAAAGCTGCAAGCTTTGATTGAACAAGTAGGTGGTATGGACGTGTTCTTGTTAAGTTCCGGCATTGGCAAGCAGAACTACGCTCTCCAGCCGGAGATTGAACTGGCTACAGCTGCCACCAATGTGGAAGGATTCATCCGTATGACCAATGCGGCTTATCATTATTTCGAGCAGCAGGGACACGGACATCTGGCGGTAATCAGTTCCATTGCCGGTACCAAGGGCTTGGGAGCAGCCGCTGCTTATTCGGCTACCAAAGGTTTCCAGAACATCTACATGGATGCCCTCGACCAATTGGCCCGAATGCAGAAGCTCAATATCCGGTTTACGGACATCCGACCGGGATTTGTAGCGACTCCATTGCTGAAAGACGACAGCTATCCGATGTTGATGAAAGCCCCCATTGTGGCACTGGACATAGTGGATGCCATTGAACGGAAGAAACGAGTAGCCATTATCGATTGGAAATATCGGGTGTTGGTTTGGTTCTGGCGATTGATTCCCAAATGGATTTGGGTACGTTTACTGGTAAGAAATTAATAATTGATAGATATATGAAAAAGATTACAGGTTTATTCATCAGTGCATTGCTCCTGCTGAGCAGCTGCGGAAGTGTGCCAGTTACCGGCAGAAAGCAAATGTTGTTGGTATCCGACTCGGAAGTGTTGACTTCCAGTTTGACACAGTATTCGGAGTATATGAAATCAGCACCAGTTTCTACAGATGCCAAGGGGAAAGCTACCGTAACACGTGTAGGCAAGAAAATTGCCGCTGCTACCGAAGCTTACTTGAAAGCCAATGGTCTGGCTAGCGAAGTAAAGAACTTTGCATGGGAATTCAATTTGGTTAAGGACAACCAAGTGAATGCTTTCTGTATGCCAGGTGGAAAGATTGTGGTATACGAAGGCTTGCTGAAGCTTTGTTCTTCGGATGACGAATTGGCGGTAGTCGTTGGTCACGAAGTAGCTCATGCCGTCGCCAAGCATAGCAACGAACGCATCAGCCAACAATTGCTGACACAATATGGGGCACAGATTTTAGGACAAGCATTGAGCGAAAAATCAGCCCGCATTCAACAAATAGGCAATACGGTATATGGTTTGGGCGCTCAATATGGCGTAACCCTTCCCTTCTCCCGAAAGCATGAATCGGAAGCAGACTACATGGGACTGATCTTCATGACCATGGCCGGATACAACCCAAGTACAGCCATTACCTTCTGGCAGAAGATGTCAGCCAATGGAGGCGCATCGGTTCCGGAGTTCATGAGCACTCACCCGAGCGACGCAACCCGCATCAATGACATCAAGAAGTATTTGCCTGAATTGGAAAAGTACAAAAAATAAAAAGAGGGGTGATAATCACGAGTGTACTGAAAAAGTACCTCCCTAGGTAAAATAAAAGAGATGGTATGTATCCAAAAGTTTGGATATGTACCATC
>SUXY01000021.1 GCA_015060705.1 Bacteroides sp.
CGACAGCTTCGCCCTTGTCGTTGTAAGCCACCACCTTCACGGTACCCGGTTCGTACTTGGTGTCCATCCACATCAGGCGGTAACGTTGCTGACGCTTGAAGTTAGCCATGGAAGTAGAATCTGCACTGTTTTCCGGAGTTACAGTCAAATCCTTGGTGCGCTTGCCCTGACTCTTGCCGTTGATGAAGAGTTCAGCACTCGGGTAGTTGGTATAAACGAACACCGGAGTCACTTCGCCTTCACGTCCCGGCCATGTCCAATGAGGAAGGATGTGGAGGGTTTCCGCTTCCTTGTTCCAATGGCTACGATAGAGGTAGAAACGGTCTTTCGGAAGACCTGCCAAGTCTACGATACCGAACAAAGAAGAGTGGCTTGGCCAATCGGTATAGTAAGGAGTCGGTTCACCCAAATAGTCAAAGCCTGTCCATACGAACTCACCAATCGCCCAAGACTTGTCGTCGTGCCAAATCCAGTCGTCTTCTGGGAGATTGGACCAACCGCAATGTTCCACATCGTATGAAGATGACTGATGGTCGTCATACTTCTTCATGCTCTGACGAGTCACCGGGAACTTATAGACACCACGGGCACTGACAGTAGAAGCAGTTTCGCTACCAAGGATAATCTGTTGCGGAAGCTTCTTGTAGTTTTCCAAGTAACGGTGCGGACGGTAGTTGAAACCGGCCACATCCATGGTAGCTGCCATGTTGTTGTTTACAACCGCATCCGGAGCATCCATACCTTGAGTCACCGGACGAGTCGGGTCTTCGCGGTGGCAGATATCCTGCAACATGCGAGAAAGCTTCGGACCACGGTCACCATTCCACTGGTCGGGTACTTCATTACCGATACACCACATCACCACACTCGGGTTGTTGCGATAGTGATGAATCAAGTTCACCAAGTCCTTTTCTACCCATTCGTCGAAAATCTTGTGATAACCATTGCCCACCTTTGCACTCTTCCATTCGTCGAACGATTCGAGCATCAACATCATACCCATTTCGTCGCAAGCTTCCACCAACTCAGGAGCCGGCATGTTGTGAGAAGTACGGATAGCGTTGGCACCCATATCCTTCATGATACGGATTTGGCGACGGATAGCTGCATCGTTCACTGCTGCACCGAGCGGGCCAAGGTCGTGGTGATTACAAACACCCTTGAACTTGGTAAGCTTGCCGTTCAAGAAGAAACCCTTTTCAGGAATGATTTCGAGGGTACGGATACCGAAACGAGTGGTGTATTCGTCCTTCAAGGTATTGCCTGCATAAATCTTGGATTCTGCTGTGTAAAGGAACGGATTTTCTACACTCCAAAGAGCCGGAGTAGCTACGGCAAATTCTTGTTCGAACTGACATTCATTGAAAACACTCAACTTGTTTTCTTCCTTAGCCACTACCTTACCATTCGGGTCCTTGATTTCAGTAACGATGCGGTAAGCGCTTCTGTCAGTACCCTTAGCAATAGCCAACTTGGTATTCAAAACTACCTTCGCATACTTTTCGTTGACTACCGGAGTCGTTACATGAGTACCCCAAGTTGGAACGTAAGCATCCTCAGTTACTACCAAGTGTACATTACGATACAAACCGGCACCCGGATACCAACGGGAAGATTCATTTTCGTTTTCTAAACGAACGGCGAGTTCATTCACTTCTCCCGGTTTCAAGTATGGAGTTGCATCTACATGGAACGAGTTATAGCCGTATGGCCAATAACCGGCTTCCTGACCGTTGATGTACACATGAGCATGACTCATAGCACCATCGAAAATCAAAGTTGCTTGCTTACCCTTGGCAAACGAAGGAGCTTCAAAATCGAGACGATACCATCCCACACCTACAAACGGAAGACCACCGGTACGTCCGGCATGTTCCATGGCTTCCTTCTGGCCATCCTGTGCAATGGCCACATTCTGCTTGTCATTGTTGATGCTAAAAGGGCCATAGATTGCCCAGTCGTGAGGGATAGTTACACTCTGCCACTTGGCATCGTCATAACCGACTTGTGAGAATTCGGCTTTATCATCGCGAGTGAACTTCCAACCTTTCTCCAAGAGTTGTTCGGTACGGACTTGTGCCTGGAGCATAGATACGATGCAGAAGCCACCGATGATGGTAAATAGTTTTTTCATAAGTATTGTTTTATCATAAAAAAAATGTCATTCAGACGACCGAAGGGAGGAAGACGAGTTGTTGAGGACTCTGTCCGAAAAATTTCGGTAACATAAAGTGGGTGCTACCGAGATTCTTCGCTTCGCTCTGAATGACAAAATATTTGGTTATCTATCCATTGTCACAAAAGTGATTTCACCAGCCTTAATCAAGTCTTCATGAGTAATGAGGTACTTGCCGTACTTCTTACCATCGAGCTTGATTTCCTTGATGTAGTCACCCTTGCCTTCCTTCTTGATGACGAGCTTATCCTTGCCCCAATACTTCGGATCGAGCTTCACTTCGATTTCATCGAATGTCGGAGTAGTCAAGGTGTATTCTGGAACACCCGGACAGTCTGGATAAAGACCCATCATACTGAAGATTGCCCATGTAGACATGGTACCGGTATCATCATTACCCGGAATACCTGCCGGCTGATTGGTGAAGTGCTTAGCCAACAATTCCTTGATCAACTTCTGAGTACGCCATTCTTCGCCTTTGAAGCGGCTGAACAAATATGGATAAGCGATATTCGGTTCGTTGGTCGGGTCGTAGTTACCACGATCAAATACACTTTGCAACTTGTCAACAAACTTCTTGTTGCCACCCATCAACTTGGTCAATCCCTTGATATCATGTGGTACGAAGAAGGTATAGTTCCATGCATTACCTTCGTGGAAACCTGGACTTGGTTCGAAGTTCTCACCTTGCTTCGGGTCGAACGGTTCATAGAACTTGCCTTCCTTGGTAATCGGACGGAGTGTACCGAAGTCCTTGCAATAATAGTTCTTGTAACCCATAGAGCGCTTGTAGAACAACTTGGCATCTTCCTTCTTTCCGAGTGCTTCAGCCAAAGTAGAAAGAGCATAGTCGGCTACATAATATTCCAATGCATGAGATACCGAGTTGTCGAATTGGCTTTCCATCGGCACATAACCCTTCGCCATGTAGTCGTCGTTGTCCGGACGCATCAAGTTGTCCTTACCTGGAGTCGTTGCACTTTTGTACATCGCCTTGTAAGCCAAGTTGATGTCGAAGTCCTGCAATCCCTTCATCCAAGAATCAACCAATACCGGAATAGCTGGGTCACCTTCCATAGTCAATGTTTCCTGACCGAAGAGTTCCCACTTCGGGAACCAACCGTGTTCCTTGTACATGCCCATCATGGTGTGGATCATATCCATCTGACGTTCCGGATAAACCAAAGTCATCAACTGATGAACATTACGGTAAGTATCCCACAAAGAGAATACGGTATAACGGTTACGGTTAGTAGTCAGAATCTTGTCACCTTCCATCTGCGGATATTGACCGCTTACGTCCTGAAGGATGTTCGGGTGAATCAAGGTGTGATACATAGCTGTATAGAACACGCTCTTCTGGTCTTCTGTACCACCCTTCACGCTGATGCGCTTCAAGTCTTCGTTCCACTTGTTGCGAGCTTCTGCACGGAGCTTTTCGAAAGTAGTACCGAACGGCTGTTCCTTATCCAAATTCAAACGAGCGTTTTCGATGCTTACGAAAGAAACACCAACACTGACTTCCACTGCTTCGTTTTCTGTGGTGTTGAAAGTAAACCATGCACCTACATCGTCACCGCTCATTTCTTTGAAGTATGACTTGTAGATTTTGTATTTACCGGCAGTGTTATCCCAAGCGGCTTCAGCAGTCATCGGACGCATCATCTTCCAGAAACCACGTTCAGCAGGAACCTTATTGATACGCATAACAAAGTAGATAGGGAACACCGCATCCGGAGCATAACAGAAAGTACCGAGCAACTTGGTACCTTCGATTTCGCGTTCGTTTACGAAACGTACGCTTGCACCGGTTTCGTTGGTCAAACCTTCACCGAGATTCATCAAGATGTTACCTTGACCAGCCGGGAAAGTAAAGCGGGCACGGCTGGTACGTGGAGTAGCAGTCAACTCACACTTGATACCGTACTTGTCGAGTTTGTTGGTATAATAACCCGGAGTAGCAGCTTCGTTGCTATATACACTTCCGTAGTTACTATGGTCTACATTGAGTGCACCGGCAGTTGGCATAAGCAACAAAGAACCCACTTCCGGACAACCTACACCACTCAAATTCACATGAGAGAAACCTGTGAGGTATTTGTTGTTGAATTCATAAGGAGTAGACCACCATTGGCTGTCCTTATCAATTGCATTACCTTCTATCTTACCCATTACATTGAATGGAGTCACGGACATCAATCCTTGAGGGCAGATAGCACCCGGATTGGTCGTACCATAGTTAGTGGTACCGATGAAAGGATTTACATAGTCCACCGGTTCCTTCTGCGCTGAAGCAGTAAGCAACGAGAACAATGCAACCCCTGTCAAAAGTGTTTTTTTCATGATCGATTTTTTTATTTAATTACAATTTCATCTACAAACAAGAAGCCTCCGAATTGTTCGTCATGACTTGCTTGATAACGTACATAACGAGCGTTGGCTTCACCGGTCCAACCGAAAGTCTTGAAGGTTACGGCATCGTCCTTCACGACCTGATGGTCAACCTTTGCCAATTCGGTAAATTCCTTGCCATCGTTAGAGATGGAAACAATGACTTGCTTCGGCATGAATACGCCAGGTCCACAAATCTGCATGAAGTCGGCATTCACTTCCTTAATCGGCGTTTCCTTTTCCAGATCGATAGTTACATCTACACCCTTCAAGAAACCTTGCCACAATTGGTCAGAGTAACTCCAACCACCCAAGATACCGTTCACCAATGCATCATCACCACCAGCCGCATAGCCTGAATAGTACTTGGTACCTTCTGCATAAGTGACCTTCTTGCCCATACCCAAGTTTTCTACCGGCTTGTCAGCACCCGGACGATTACCCACTTCGTTCTTCAAATCGAAGGTATTGTAACCCTTGGCACGCAATTCATCTACGGCCTTCAATGCACGTCCATGGAAGTCATCGTAGTTCTTGTTGGCAACGGCACTCCAAGCCACTTCTGCCAACGCCAAGATACGAGGATAAATCATGTATTCCAAGTGTTCCGGAGTCGGAATGTATTCTGCCCACAAGTTAGCTTGTACACCGTACATCAACTTCGCTTGTTCCGGAGTGAATGTTTCTGGAATCGGGTCGTAAGAGTAGACCTTCTTCAATGGCAAGTAACCACCGATGGCTTCCGGTTGTGTGTGAGGAGCATCCTGATAAGAATCGAAATAACAATATGCACCTGGAGTCATAATGGCACGATGACCACCTTCGATAGCCTTCAAACCACCTTCTACCCCACGCCATGACATGACGGTAGCATTCGGAGCCAAACCACCTTCGAGGATTTCGTCCCAACCCAAGAGGTTACGTCCATGCTTGTTCAAGAATTTTTCCATGCGTTCGATGAGGTAGCTCTGCAATTCGTCTACATCCTTCAAACCTTCCTTCTTCATACGAGCTTGGCAAAGCGGACAAGTCTTCCAAGATTGTTTGCTGGCTTCGTCACCACCTACGTGAATGTATTCAGACGGGAAGATTTCCATCACTTCCAACAAGACATTTTCCAAGAATTCGAAAGTCTTTTCGTTACCCACACAGAAATCGGCCTGCTTATAAGGAACATGTGTACAAGACAATTCCGGATAAGCTGTCAACACTTCTTCCGAGTGTGAAGGCATTTCGATTTCAGGAATGACAGTGATGTAATGCTTCTTGGCATATTCCACGATTTCACGGCATTGATCTTGGGTGAAGTAACCACCTTCAGCACCTTCCGAACCTTCTTCTACATACTTACGGTCACCATTCCACCATTCTTTCCAAGTCTTTCCGGTACGCCAAGCAGCGAAATTAGTCAAACGAGGATACTTCTTGATTTCGATACGCCAGCCGGCAGCATCAGTCAAGTGGATGTGCAAACGGTTCAACTTGTAGTAAGCCATCGCATCAATCTGCTTCTTCACGAAATCCAGTCCGAAGAAGTGACGGGATACGTCAAGCATCATACCACGGTATTCGAAACGTGGTTCGTCGGTAATGGTACCCAAAGCTACCTTATTGGCTTCCTTGGTCATCTGCAACAAAGTCTGTACACCATAGAACAAACCGGCACCGGTAGTAGCCTGTACTTCTACTACCTTATCGGTAGCAGTCAACACATAACCTTCCGCTCTTTGTACACCCGGCAATTCCGATACTTGCTTCAACACAATCACGTTGCTGTTTGGCATTTCCAATGCCAAAGCCAACTTCAATGGAGAAGCCGCCAAGTATTCCTGCAAAATTTGTTTATCAGCTTCCGGAGCTTCTACCCACAATTGTGTCTGCTCATTCACGGTAAAGGCTCCCCCCTGAATATCCGCTTTCAAAGGCACAGGAATGATGGAAAGCGTTTCCTTCGGTTGTTCACAGCCGACAAAAGCCAAGGCCATCAACAAACCCGCCATTATCACTAGTTTCTTCATCTTACTTTATTTTTATTCTGTTTATATCTTTTGTACGAATGCCCGGTTTCAGTTCACCGTTGATGATGTAATAGGATGAGCCATCCGATACCATTGCTGCACCTGCACGTGCTCCTTGTTCATAATCGCCCAAGCAAGTCCATTCGTCTTTCTGGATGTCATACTTCAATAGCTTGCGGTTGAACTGATACCATTCTACCGGTCTGGTCAAATACTCCTTGCCTTTGTGGATGCCTTGCAAAGCCTGCAAGAAAATGTCCTTGTTTACCCCACCGGCACAAAGGATAGCGTCTTCACCTAACGGAAGAGCGACACCCCCTCCCAACGATACGGCCGTACCTGTTTCATCGGTCGGAGTAGCTACTTGCTTCCATTCCTTGGTAGCCGGTGTATAGACATATCCGTCTACCGACAAGGTTGCTTCACGGCCTTCACCAGCAGTGGAGAAACCACCCCATACATAGAGTTTACCACCTTGTGCTGCACATACCGGTTGTACTCTCGGGTTTCCAGGAACAGCGATTTCTTCCTTCCAACCTTCATCCAATTTGGCGAGATTCAAGGAATACACCGAAGAAGCCGGAATACCATTCACATTACCTCCCACGATGTAAAGCACATTGTCCAACAAAGCTCCTGCCATGTTATCGATAGTCACCGGCAAAGAAGGCAATGAATCCATTTGAGCTACCCCCTCCTTCAACGACAAGCGGTATACATCGGACAAGCTACGGGTAGCTGTATTTCCACCGACACAAATCAAGCCTTCTTCGGTAGCAACGGTTACCCCGTATGCCGAAGCCTCCGGCAACAAGCCAACCAACTTCCAATCGAGGGTCGTACCTTCGGTCAAAGGAGCCACATAAATATCATCGTAGAAAACTTTCTTACCACCATCGGCTACTGGTACATGCGGGAAATTGCATCCACCAGCCATCACCAACTGACCGTCCAACGTACCTGCATAAAGTGCCGAAACACCCTTTACCAAACAAGTGTCAGGAGCCGGATAACCCTCCATTTTTTCTACCGAAACACTTGAGGTATTTGAAGCAGTAGGGTGACATGCCCCCAAAAGGAGCATGCCACCTACACATATCGTACTAAAACTGAATCTTTTCTTCACAAATCAAAAATTAGTTTACAGTGATTTCATCAATGAATATGAATGACTGAAGACCCTTTCCACCATGCCAGTCCGGCAACTTGTGTTCCGGCTGCACATATACCTTAATATATTGTGTCTTCACCGGATCAAATGTCAAGACATGATCATAGATTTGGTTCGGATTGTCCAATGTCATAGCCGGATATTCTTCCTTGGCTATTTCCTTGAAGTTCTTGCCATCTTCCGAAATCGATACAGCGAACTTACGGGCATCGAATACCCAGTCACCCTTTTCTACCAAAGTAGAGATAGCAACAGAACTGATTTCTGTCGGTTGCTTCATATCGATTACAGCTTCCATATCGTTCTTGTAGAATGCAATCCAACGACCAGTCTTGTAGTTGAAGTTACCCTTCAAACCATCAAGCAATACACCGGCACCTTCGAACTTGTATTGTTCGTTGATTGGTTGCAACATGGTGATTGGCTTGAAGCTAGCCTTGTGAATCTTTATTTCTTCGGTAAAGATACGAGTTTCACCTGTCGGACGGATACCCTTTGCCTTGATTACGCAACTTTCTTTCAATTTCAAGGTACCTTCGTACTTGGCAGAAGCAGCGGTTGGTTCTGTACCATCAAGAGTATAATATACCGGACAATTATCGATTGTCTTGAAAGTTACTTCCAAAGCTTCTTCAGCTGTGTTAGGAACCAAACGAGCTGTGATATCAAATGCATGAGTTGCATAGTTGTAACCCTTTACATCATACAAATTTGTCAACTGTGGCAAACGGCTCAAGAAACATTCATAGTTCTTCTTTTCTGCACCACTCCACTGGATTTCAGACAAAGCAGCCATACGAGGCAATTCCATGTACTGGATGTGTGAAAGTGTAGCGACATATTCTACCCACAAGTTAGCCTGTACACCAATGATGTACTTCTGTTCTTCCGGAGTCAACGACTTCGGCATCGGTTCGTAGTTGTATACATTTTCCAACGGCAAGTAACCACCGATAGCCAACGGTTCGTTGTCGATATCCTTAGTCTGATAATAGTCGAAATACAAATAAGTGTTCGGTGACATGATTACATCGTGCTTCTGCTTGGCAGCTTCGATACCACCACCTTCGCCACGCCATGACATCACGGTTGCATTAGGAGCCAAACCGCCTTCCAAAGTTTCGTCCCAACCGATCATCTGACGACCCTTGCTGTTCAAGAACTTTTCAGCATGGTTGATGATGAAGCTCTGCAAATATTCTTCAGCTGTATGCTTGCTGTCACCCTTGATGCCCAACGCCTTGATACGAGCCTGACATTTCGGACATTCCTGCCAACGGGTCTTCGGACATTCGTCACCACCTACATGGATGTATTCAGACGGGAAGAGTTCCACGATTTCAGCAAATACATCTTCGATGAACTTCAACACGTCATCATTACCTGCACAAAGTACATTGTCCGATACACCCCACTGAGTCCATACTTCGTACGGGCCACCGGTACAACCGAGTTCCGGATAAGCGTGCAATGCAGCTTGCATGTGTCCCGGAAGGTCGATTTCAGGGATGATAGTAATGTGTTGGTCAGCCGCATAAGCGATGACTTCCTTGATTTGTTCCTGAGTATAGAAACCTTCGTGTGGAATACCGTCGTACTTACCTGAGTTACGGCCGATAACGGTTTCTGTTCTCTTCGAACCCTTTTCGGTCAACAACGGACGGCTCTTGATTTCAATTCTCCAACCTTGGTCGTCCGACAAGTGCCAGTGGAAACGGTTGATGTTGTGCAAAGCCAACATGTCAATAAAGCTCTTGATGTCTTCTACCGGGAAGAAGTGACGGGAAACATCCAACATGGCACCACGGTATGAGAAGCGTGGAGCGTCGTTGATTTCAACTGCCGGCAACGATACGTTGATGCCCTGACCTGCCGGAATTGACTTACGCAAAGTCTGGATACCATAGAATACACCTGCTTCAGAACCACCGTTGATAACTACCTTGTCAGCAGCAACCTTCAACTGATAACCTTCCGGTTGTGCTTCGTTTGGAGTCACCTGAAGAACGATACCCTTACCGTCTGTACCGGCTTCTACACTCAAGGTGTTGCCTGTCAATTCCTTCACATAGTCTGCCAAGAACTGAGCGTTCTTCTGCATCTTTTCATTGCCTTCCGGATACAAGACCTTTGTACCGTTAGCCAAGGTGAAAGCACCGTCCTGTCCCATCACGATTTCCTGTGGGATAGGAATAATCTGATAATTTGCTTCTTTTACTTCCGACGAGCAGGAGAAAAGCATCAAACCTGCTGCAAACAAGCCTGCTAGGCCCATCAAGTTTTTCTTCATAATGAGTAGATTTATTTAATTAAACATTTTAAATGTCTGATTTTAAGAGCCACCGGCTCTGCTTTCTTTATCTTGTCTGATGTAATCGTAATCTTCTTGGTTTGTCCCGGGAGCAAATCGAAGAAATTGTCTGTAAACTTCGCTCCTTGTACAGGGATTTCTACAAAAATATCGCGAGCCAATTGCTTGGCAGAAAGTGTCACTTCACACTTGCCGTCGAAGGTCTTGATCTTATAAGACACCTTGGCATCCGGCAATTCCTGATCCTTCGGGAAGCTGAAGTAATGGATGACTTCCGAAAGCACTTTTCCCTGTCGGTCCTTCAACGTTACCAACAGCAACGTACGGGTAGGGTCAGTTGCCCAATCACTGTATGTTTCCTTGTGGAAGACGGCAGAAACATTGGCAGGAACTTCTCCCTTCACTGTTTTCTTGTTCAATACCTTGCCATTGAAATCCATCAACTTCCACTGCAAGGTCGCATCCTTGTAGTCCTTCAACTCATCCGAAAGGGTGTAGAAACAAAGGTCATCCCCTTCCTGGAAGACATTGAGTAATACCGGAGCAAACGCACGCTTGCCTTGATAGTGCATGGCTTTCCAATTGCCGTAGTAGTCGATACTCGACCAGGATACCACCGGCCAACTATCGTTCAACTGCCAATATAAACTACCCATGCAGTACGGACGGTTACGGCGATGGGCTTCGATGCCGTGACGGATACCGTATCCTTGCAAGACCAAACCTTTGTATACGAGTTCCTCAAAATCTTCCGGAACATCGTAATACAATGCCATGGTTTTCTTGATCAACGCATTGCCAATAGATGCCTTCTGATGGGCATTCATCACTTCCGATTCAAGGGCATAATCTTTCGGTTCGGCGAAGGTGGCCAACGTCTTCATTTCCGGGAATGACTGGAAACCGAATTCACTCATGAAACGAGAAAGTTCCTTGTCCAAGCTTTCGAACGGTTTACGGCCGTACCAAGTCCCCCAGTTATGGCTATCGGCAATCTTCCACGTATTCGGACGTCCCCAATTGGCTTCGTAAGGAGAACCGTGCATATAGAAACGGTCACCATCGTATTTCTTTACCATATCCGGAAGCAACTGATGGAACAACTTATTATAACCTTCCTGCATTTCTTCCCAAATGACCGGATTTTTATATCTTCTCTTCCACCCCCAAAAGCGCATACCTTCGTAGATTTCATTGTTACCGCACCACATCGCCAAGGAAGCATGGTTACGGAGACGCTTGATGTTGTATTCCGCTTCTTCGGCCACCCGGCGCAAGAAGTTCGGATCGCTCGGATAAGTGGTACAGGCGAAGATAAAGTCCTGCCATACCAAGATACCCATTTCGTCGGCTGCTTCGTAGAAGCGATTGTCTTCATAGATACCTCCTCCCCAAACACGGATCATGTTATGATGGGCATCTTTTACATCCTTCATCAACTGATAATACCGTTCAGCAGTGACATTCGGCAACAACGCATCGTTAGGAATGAAGTTGGAACCTTTGGCAAACATCGGCTGACCGTTGACCACAAAGTAGAAGGCCTTACCATCCTTATCGTCTTCCAGCACCACCTTAACCGTACGGAGACCGATGCGCTTCTTTTCCGATGCCACCACCCTACCGTCTACCTTCACCGACAGTTCAAAATCATACAGGGCTGCTTCTCCCCAACCGTTCGGCATCCATAGATGCGGATTAACTATTTCTATCGGTAGACTGATTTCATTGCATCCCGGTTGCAAGGTAACATTCTTCTGTTCCTTCACCTTCGGTTCGTCCTTATAGGAATAGGTCAATGTCACCTCTGCTTGTTGAGGAGTGGTTGCCACACTCTTTACTTCCAGCACATTGTTCACCTTGGCCAATTCCTTGTTCACCGATTCCTGATGCACATAGAAATCTTCGATACTGGCTGCATCATAAAATTCCAACGTTACCGGACGCCAGATACCACTGGTCGCCAAACGGATGCCCCAGTCCCAACCGAAACTATACGGTGCCTTGCGGCTATAGATACTCACCCGAATCTTGCTATGGTCATTGTCGGCCGGATAATCGAAACCGTCGGTTTCCCATTGGGGCATGGCTTGCTTGATCGGCGAATGGAAATACACCTGCAAGCGGTTCTCCCCTTCCCGTAGCACCTCCTTCACCAGAAGTTCGTACCCCACAAACATGTTGTCGGTGCGTTCCAGCAACGAGCCGTTCAAGTAGATGTCGGCATACGTGTCCAAGCCTTCGAATTTCAACACGGCTGCTTGACGGGCCAACTGTTCCTTGGTTACTATAAAGGTAGTCCGATATTGCCAGTCTTCCTTTTCTACCCATTGGACTTTTTCTTCGTTCAAACCGTAGAAAGGATTCACCAATTTGTCATTGTCTATCAAATCCTGATGGACGGTACCCGGGACAGTGGCAGGCAACCATTCACCTTTACCTACCTGAGAAAATTCCCAGCCTTTATTCAAGCTGATTTTCTCCGGCTCCCTATATCCTGTGGCACTCAACAGCATCGGCAATACTCCAAGCAACATTATCAGTATACCTTTTTTCATATAGTAGTCATTACTTTTCATCTAAAAATAATATATCATCCGTCACCCCCATTGTCATTCAGACGACCGAAGGGAGGAAGAATCTCGGTGGCATACACTAATACATCCACGTGGATGTTATCGAGATTCTTCGCTTCGCTCTGAATGACAAGAAGTGCTGAGGAAGGTCGATGCCGGCAGTCCCGCACCATTCACCAAATTGGCTCTGGTAAACGGTTGCCAACCGTAACGGACGATCTTCGGATACTTCACTTTGTCATTCCAAACCTTGACTTGATTTCCATCCACCACCGCTTTTGCCGGATAGAACACCTGGTCTTCTCCAGCGATTTCGAACGTACGGAGTTCCTGATCATCCGAAGCCTTCATGCCTTCCGCATAATCGAAGGAAACAACCGCTACATGCTTTTGGAAAGAAATGGCTTTATACAGCGGACCGGAAGGAACCACATTCCCACGGCCATAAGTCTGATTCAACGCCCATGCAGCCAAGCGTTCACCCACTTCCAGTTTCCGGGTAGGATGCACATCCAAGGAATCTCCCTTATCGGTACATACCGCCATACCGGTATGCGGAATCTCTTCCATCAACCGACGTTGGCTGTCGCGGAACCATGGCCATGACGGACGGTTCAAGCTGGACAACTGTACATAGTAGAACGGCATTTCCGGCTTGTTCCAGTTCTTTCGCCAACTCTGCACCAACAACTTGAACAGCTTTTCATGGGCATCCTTGTTGTGTGCATTCGATTCTCCCTGATACCAAATCACCCCCTTGATCGGGTATTGTTGCAACGGAAGAATACCGGCTTCATACAGATAGCAAGGTTCATACGGATGACGTTGGAATTTATACGATGATTTCTTCACGTTCAAGGCCGCACGTCCACGTACCCAATCCTGAATGAAATCGTTCTTGGTCCAGTTACGCAAAATGGCCGGGAATTCGTATTCCAATGTACGACGGTCTACCCATGCTTCTGCCGGTGAACCACCAATGGCATTGCAAATCAAGCCAACCGGCACTTGCAAGCTGTCCTGAAGCTTCTTGCCAAAGTAATAGGCAATTGCCGAGAAGCGGTCGGCTGTTTCCGGAGCACACACCTTCCAGGAAGTATCGGTAAAATACTGCAGATGATTCAACGAATCGAGTACGGAAGCATCCCATTCTACGGCATCGGTACGCCAACGGGCTTTCATATCGAACAGACGGATCTGGTCATTGGCTGCCTGCGGAATGTCCCGTTTGCCGGTAGCCGACCAATTCAAATAGAACTCCATATTCGACTGACCGGAGCAAAGCCATACTTCCCCTGCCAATACATTATTGTATACTACTTTCTGCTTGTCGGCAGTGACGGTCAAGGTATAAGGACCACCCGCTTTCAACGGATCGAGGGACACCCTCCACTTGCCGTTCGATGCCGCTACCGTCTTTTTCTTTTGTCCAGCAATGGCCACCGTTACCTTCTGTCCGGCATCCGCCTTTCCCTGAATGGTCAAGACTTCGCCGTGCTGCAGCACCATGTTGTCCGAATACATGCCCGACAACTGCAAGCCACCGAATTTACCGGTAATGCCTTCGTACACCACCTTGGCCAAGATAGCGGCACCTTCCGCATTCGGATGCACCGCATCTTCCAGCATATACGGATACGGATAGAGCGGTTCGTGGAAGTCAATCAACTGTACGCCCTCCGCCTTGGCAATGCACTCAATTGCCAACTGGATTTCTTCGTGCCAATCACGGGTACCCGATTCAAAACGGAAATGACGGTCCGAAAGCGGAGTCATCCGGGCAATCAGGAAACGAGCCTTCGGATTCACCTCGCGGAACGACTGCATCAAGGCACGGTAATCGCCGATGAATTCATCCCGGTAGTTCGGCCAGTTGCGTGGGTCGGTATCGTTGATACCCAAATGAATCACCACGATATCTCCGGCAAATGCCAACGCATCCTTGTATTCTTGTTGTTGGGTATACGGACGATGTCCCTTGTTCAGCAAGGTCGCTCCCGGCTTACCGAAATTACCCACTTCGTACTTGTCGCCCAGCATCTGTTGGAGTTTCACCGGATAAGCGTTCTTTTCCCGTTCCGCCACACCGGTTCCGTAAGTGATGCTGTTACCTACGCAGGCCACTTTTATCTTCTCCTGTGCCATAGCAACGCAAGCGAAGAACAAAGACAAGCTGAATGTTACTAATTTTTTCATGTTTTCTCTTTTTATTTCTTCCCATCTTCATTGTCATTCAGAGCGGAACAAAGTGAAGCGAAGAATCTCGAGAACATCCACGCGGATGTATTAGTATATGCTACCGAGATTCTTCCTCCCTACGGTCGTCTGAATGACAAATAGTGTCAACGACAAAAGGGGAAGAATGCATTTAGTTCTTACAATTTCTTATTAGGCGAATAAACCAAACCCTCTACCGCCTTCTGTCCGTCCGGAGTCACAAATACCGTCGTGAACATCCACTTCACCAAACGGACTTCGTTGGTTCTGAACGTACCGATCGGCAACTTCCAGAACACCTTGTTCCAGCCCTTGTTCAGTTTCACCATGATTGGCGGACGAGCCACGCAGTTTTCATTGCCGAGGGCGATTTCATTGCTCTTGGTCGTATGGGTAGCTGTCCAAGTCGGCGGTGCCACCTCTTCATCGTTGATCCACAAACGGCTTCCACGATAGTCCCAAGTGCCCTGCTTTGGAGGAAGGTCCATTTCCGAGCGGCTGTAGTTCTGAGTTTCTGCCCACAAGCCCACTTCCTGTGCCTTCGGAGAATACACCCAAGTATAGGCATACGCAGTATGGTTTTCTTTCGGATCCTTGTAGAAAGTCGGGATACTGGTCGGAAGACCCCCCCACACATGACGGAAGTAGATACCGGCACCGATAGCCGAGCGCACTCCGTATTCCTTGCCTTCATACTGATAGCTGTCCTTCAATCCTTCTTCCGGCGGGAACACCTTGGCCATATCACCTCCGTTCGGGAAGGCATCAGTAATGTTCCACTTCACGTTGGTCTGCTTCACATAACCGAACGGATAGCCTTGGAAATACTTGTCCTTATGAATGAGCATACGCTTTTCGAACGCTGCAAAGTTCTTGAACGTTTCGGTATTTTCGTTCCACAACATGGTACCTTCACCGTCGTAGTATTGAGAGCCACCGCCCAACCAAGTACGTTCAGCCAATGCCAGCATGCTCGGATAGAAATTGTTTTCCAGCACCATATTTTCTTCGGTGGACAACAGACGGTCGTGCCACAAGGCCACAATCGAACCTACCACATCATCAGTCTGTTCGGTCAGATTATAAATCTTACTGTCATACAATGCCACCAAGTCGGCAAAGGTATCGAAGTGATTGGTGTAATGGAACTTGCTGTCGATGTGCGGGATGCCCGGAGTCACTTTACCGCGGAAGCTCCACATCTGCATCATATCGACTTCACCCGCCTTGTAGTTCCAACCCGGATTCCAGGAGATAACCTTCTTGCCCTTCGCACGGATGTAAGACACCATTTCAGGTACGAATGTCTTGTTCCAGAAGCCCACTTCGTCGGTTCCGATGTGGAGATAAGGAAGATCCGCAAAGGTTTCGCACACCTCGTCCACCAAGAGTTTCAGAATCTTCATGCCTTCTGCGCTCTGCATGTCGTGACGGAAGGTACGCACGAAAGCGGCACTGTGTCCCGGCATATCCACTTCCGGAATCAACAATACATTGTGCTGCTTACAGAATGCCACCAAGTCCTTGGCTTCTTCGATGGTGTAATACTTGCCCTGCAGACGAGTCATGTTCACGCTATCGTTCAGCATTGGGAAAATCTTGCTTTCCAATCGCCATGCCTGGTTTTCGGTAAGATGCCAATGGAAGACATTGATTTTGTATCGTGACAAGATTTCGATTTCCTTCTTCAGTTCATCCACAGCCAAATAACTACGGCCCACGTCGTGCATGAATCCACGGATCTTGAATGCCGGCCAGTCCACGATTTCACATGCCTGGTAGCGACCTTTCTGCTGTTCCAACTGGCGCAAGGTCTGCATGGCCCAATACACACCCTTTTCGGTAGTAGCTTCCACCTGAACGCCCTTGCCGGACACCACCAAGCGATAAGCTTCTTCCTGGTTCAGCTTCGCTCCTTCAATTTGCGGAACCAACTTCACTACGATTTCACGGGACGACTTGTCCACAACGGTTCCGCCAGCTTCTGCAATGAAGTCGGCCCATGCTTCCTGCCAAACAGGCGTAGTCAACTTGACATTTCCCATACGGAAGCTGCCACCTTTTGCTGTAATTTGCTGAGGTTTCGGTAATAGATTATCAATGACACCCGCCCGAACGGACAAACATACGCACATCAAGACGAGCCACAAAGAGAACTTGTTTTTCATAGTTATGTAAATTTTATTATTAGACTATATTAACTCGGTAAAAATACGGAAAAGAATGCACATTCCCAAATAAATACATATTCTTTACACAAAAGATGGTACTTTTTGATAATGGACAAAAATTAGAGGGTCTCTTCTTCAGTAGAGTTTCTTTCATCCTCCACAACAGTCACCGTAAACTCACCGTTCTATTCGCATTCGTGGAAAGATGTTACATCCTGTTTGGGTACAACGTATTATTTTACACGTTTAAGACGTATCATCTTTCGTTGACAACACAAAGATAGCACATCGGAAAATCGTTTGGCCCTTTATGGAACTTTATGGAGCGTTATTGCGCGATAGGAAGAGAAAGGCAGAAGCATTAAGAGTTCCTAATGGGTTGAATGAAAAGTAAACTATTCAGGAAACAGCAAGAACTAAGGCAGTAAGGCAGTAATATTTTTTGGAGGTAAAAAAGCAAAATTAGATAGTTATTATATATATAATATATATTATATATATAATAAAATACTTTTTTACTCCCTTTTAGTCGCTTCAAGAAACTGCCTTACTGCCTTACTGCCTTAGTAGATGGTTACTTATCCGGTTGATTATCAGTTGATTCTCGTAATACCGCTTTTGCTTTTAAAAAGACTTCTTGTTCTTTTGCGTTCGGATTATTCAATTTTTCGAGTACCAATTTCACCGAAGTTTGCGCCATTAGCTGCACCGGTTGCTCGATTGCAGTCATTTTTGGGTAGACCAAAGTCGATAATTGGGTGCCCGAAACGCAACAAATAGCCACATTTTGCGGTATTTCTACATGATGTCGTTGCAAAACATGTTTGGCACCGAGGGCAGCATTTTCCGTGAAGCAAAAGACGGCATCGAATTGTAATCCGCTGTGTATGAAATGCCTTTATATAGCCACCAATTTTTACGTTCGAAACGGAAAGAAAAACGTCCCCACTTTCTCTTGTTTAGTAGTGGGGACGATAATAAGGTTCGATAGTTGCACTCGTTTAATTTAGGAACAGCTGCATTTACCAAACATACAGCCATTATTTGTTCATAATTTCTCTATTTCTTCAATAGTCAAGCCGGTAATATCGGCAATATCATCCAATGGATATCCTTTGATTTTCATTTTTTTTGCATTTTCAAGGTTTTTCCTTTGTTCACCTTCCGCGCGTCCTTGAGCAATTCCTTCCTCAACCCCTTGTTTCTTAGCCGTATCCAAACAATTGAAATAGTCGTTGTAGATTTTCCATTCATGCCTATATTGGGCACGTTCTTCCTTGGTCATGTTGGCCTGGGAAGCAAGAGCTTCCAGACGACCGAAGATAGCATCACGGTCCTTGAAGGATATCTCTTTCATCTGTTTCATATTTGCCAAGTTATAAATCCAATACTCAAAAAAACTATCACAATCCGACTCCGATTTCAAGAAACGGGGAAGTTCGATATAGATGTGGCGCAACTTGTCGCTGAACACCTTTCCGCTATACTTTTCCACTAATGAAACATCCTTGCAATAATAATCAGAAACGTCATTATTCAAGTTAAAGTCAAGGAAAAACACTCCGTAAACAGGGGTTAGCTTGTAGTTCCAGTCTCCAGGTATTCCTTGTTCAGCAATGGAACAGGCTGAATAATACAAAGCTCTATCCTTGAAAAATTCCTGAAGACGTTTCTGCATTTCTACAATGATGTGCTCCCCCGTGTCGGTCTCGCAGTATAGGTCATATACAACCTTCCGCTCGTCCTTTTGTTTAGGAATCCGCTCATTATTCATATAGCGGAGGTCAGTTATCACACGTTCGCCTTCCAACAGCGAGTTCAAGAAATTGATCAGCAATTCTTTGTCACCGAATATTCTTTTGAATCCCCAATCGGTAGAGGGATCAATAAATACTCCCATATAGTTGTATTCATTTAGTTGTTGTACAATAAGGTTATTACTCTCTACCGCAAAGTAAGAAGTTTTTTTTGATAATTGCAAGTGCATGACTTTGTAATTTTAGCTTAAGCTATCCTCTACCTAGGCAGTAAGGCAGTTTTTTAAGATGAAAAAAGCTAAGCATCTGACATAGATACCTAGCTTATCAATAAGTACACCCGATGAGAATCGAACTCATATCGTCGGAACCGGAATCCGGTATTCTATCCATTGAACTACGGGTGCATTCGCAAAAGTGCTGCAAAAGTATAAATAATCTTTTTGTCTTCCTAACAATTTGAAGAAAAATCCATAGCAGAAGCCAAGATGCATCACATTCTGCCTTTCCATTAAACAATATGCAAACAAAAAAGTTATTTTTATTAGCATTATTACAATTATTCCCTATATTTGCAGCCAATTTAAATCAAAATTTAAGAAGAGAATGAGTTATCTGATAAAACCTGAAAACTATCAGCCTTTGCTTGACTTGAAACAAACCGAGCTGGGTATCAAACAAATAAAGGACTTTTTCCAGCAAAACTTGTCTTCGGAACTCCGCCTCCGCCGTGTGACGGCTCCCTTGTTCGTATTGAAGGGAATGGGTATCAACGACGACCTGAACGGGGTGGAACGTGCCGTTTCTTTCCCTATCAAGGACCTGGGCGATGCACAAGCCGAAGTGGTTCACTCCTTGGCGAAGTGGAAACGTCTGACCCTGGCAGAATACAGCATCGGCCCGGGCTATGGTATCTATACCGATATGAACGCCATCCGTGCCGACGAGGAACTGGGCAACCTGCACTCGCTCTACGTGGACCAGTGGGACTGGGAACGCTCCATCACCGCCGAACAACGGACCGTGGATTTCTTGAAGCAAATCGTTACCCGTATCTACTCGGCCATGCGCCGTACGGAATACATGGTGTGCGAAATGTATCCGCAAATCAAGCCGTTCCTCCCGCACGATATCCACTTTATCCATGCGGAAGAACTGATGCAGAAGTATCCGGACCTTACTCCGAAGGAACGGGAGCATGCCATCACCAAGGAATATGGTGCCGTGTTCATCATCGGTATCGGATGCGAACTGAGCAACGGTCAGAAGCATGACAACCGTGCCCCGGACTACGATGACTACAGTACCATCGACCCGAACACCGGACTCCCGGGCTTGAACGGCGACTTGCTGGTTTGGGACAACGTACTGGACCGCTCGGTAGAGCTTTCGTCCATGGGTATCCGTGTGGACAAGGAAGCCTTGCTGCGTCAGTTGGCTCTCAGCGGACAGGAACACCGCAAGGAACTGTACTTCCATAAGCGATTGCTGGACGGCAGTTTGCCGCTCTGTATCGGTGGCGGTATCGGTCAGTCACGCCTCTGTATGCTTTATTTGCAGAAAGCGCACATCGGCGAAATCCAGGCTAGTATCTGGCCGGAAGACATGCGCCGCGAATGTGCGGAATGGGGTATGCCTTTGATTTAATGCCACCATTATTGTCATTCAGAACGGAACGAAGTGTAGTGAAGAATCTCGGAAACATCCACTTATGTTACCGAGATTCTTCGCTTCGCTCTGAATGACAACAAAAGAGAGTCTATTCTTGCCCATCCCAAAAATTACTTCTATCTTTATACCCTAAAAAACCATGAAACCATGAATGTACAGATAGAAGAAAGCTGGAAGCAACAGCTAGCCCCCGAATTCGAGAAGGACTACTTTGTCCGACTTACTGATTTTGTGCGTAACGAATACCGCACAACGACTATCTATCCTCCGGGAAAACTTATCTTCAATGCCTTCAACCTCTGTCCATTTCATCAAGCCAAAGTAGTCATCATCGGACAGGATCCTTATCACGGCCCGGGACAGGCACACGGCCTTTGCTTCTCCGTGAACGACGGAGTGGCCTTCCCTCCTTCCCTACAGAACATCTTCAAGGAAATAAAAAGCGACTTGGGTACCGACATCCCTACCAGCGGTAATCTGACCCGTTGGGCCAATCAAGGGGTGCTGCTGCTCAATGCCACGCTGACGGTACGCGCCCATCAGGCGGGGTCCCACCAACGGAAAGGTTGGGAAGAATTTACCGATGCCGCCATCCGTGCCCTGGCAGAACAACGGGAGCACCTGGTATTCATCCTTTGGGGGGCTTATGCCCAGAAGAAGGGTGCCTTCATCGACCGGAACAAACATCTGGTACTGGCATCGGCTCATCCGTCGCCTCTCTCTGCTTACAATGGCTTCTTCGGCAATAAACATTTCAGCCGTGCCAATGCTTATTTAATGGAGCACGGAGAGACACCAATCAACTGGTAAATAAAGAAATCATGAGTGACAGCAAATACATATCCATTAAAGGTGCCAAGGTGAACAACCTGAAGAACATCAGCGTAGACATCCCTAGAGGAAAGCTGGTGGTGGTAACCGGTCTATCCGGATCGGGTAAATCGTCCTTGGCTTTCGATACGCTTTACGCCGAAGGACAACGGCGCTATGTGGAAAGCTTGTCTTCCTATGCCCGTCAGTTTTTGGGACGTATGAGCAAGCCGGAATGCGATTTCATCAAGGGGATTCCACCCGCCATTGCCATCGAGCAGAAGGTATCCAGCCGCAATCCACGTTCTACCGTGGGTACTTCTACCGAAATCTATGAATACTTGCGACTGCTCTTTGCCCGTATCGGCAAGACCTATTCGCCCGTGAGCGGTCAACTGGTCAAGAAACACAGCGCCGAAGACATCGTGCAATGCATGCTGGAATTTCCGCAAGGAACCCGATTCACGGTGTTGGCTCCCCTCGTCCTCCGCGAAGGACGCTCCCTCATGGAACAGCTGGACATCGACATGAAGCAGGGGTTTGCCCGGGTGGAAGTGAACCGGGAAATCATGCGCATTGAAGATTACTTGATGCAACTGCAAGCGGAAGGGGAACCCAAGAAAGCCAATGTCTATCTGCTCATCGACCGCATGACGGCCGACCATGACCAGGCGAGCATCAGCCGACTGACCGACTCGGCCGAAACTGCCATGTACGAAGGCGACGGGGCGTGCATGCTCCGCTTCTACTCGGCCGACGGAAGTACGCAACTTTTCTCGTTCAGCACCAAGTTTGAAGCCGACGGCATCACCTTTGAGGAACCGACCGACCAGATGTTTTCTTTCAACTCGCCGATCGGGGCTTGTCCGACTTGCGAAGGATTCGGCAAGATTATCGGTATCGACGAACAACTGGTCATTCCGAACCGTGCCTTGTCCGTGTACGAAGGAGCTGTGGTTTGCTGGCGAGGCGAAAAGATGAGCGAGTGGTTGAAGGAGTTCCTGCACGAAGCACCGGCTCACAACTTCCCGATCTTTACGCCGTACTACGAACTGACACAGGATCAGAAGGACTATCTATGGCATGGGCCTCGTGAAAAGGCTTGTATCGATTCGTTCTTCAAGATGCTGGAAGAGAACCAATACAAGATTCAATACCGCGTGATGCTGGCACGCTATCGGGGGAAAACCACTTGTCCGACTTGCCACGGCACCCGTTTGAAGAAAGAAGCCGGCTACGTGAAAGTGGGCGGACGTTCCATCTCCGAACTGGTGGACTTGCCAATCCACGATTTGCAAGTGTTCTTCCAGGACTTGCAACTGGACGATCACGATGCTGCCGTAGCCAAGCGTATCTTGACAGAAATCAACAACCGCATCCAGTTCTTGCAGGATGTGGGACTAGGATATTTGACATTGAACCGACTCAGCAATTCACTCTCGGGCGGGGAAAGCCAACGCATCAACTTGGCGACTTCCCTTGGGAGCAGCCTAGTGGGTTCGCTCTACATCCTCGACGAACCGAGTATCGGTCTGCATAGCCGGGATACCGACCGCCTCATCAAGGTGCTCCGCCAATTGCAACAACTGGGTAATACCGTAGTGGTGGTAGAGCACGACGAGGAAATCATCCGTGCAGCCGACTACATCATCGACATCGGTCCGAATGCCGGACGACTGGGAGGTGAAATCGTCTACCAAGGTGACATGAAGGATCTCCAACCGGGTAGCAACAGCCATACCGTGCGCTATTTGTTGGGTGAAGAAATCATCGAACCGCCTCTTGCCCACCGCCCGTGGAACAATTACATCGAAGTGAAGGGTGCCCGGGAAAATAATTTGAAGGGCATCAA
Organism: Bacteroides sp.; assembly: GCA_015060705.1. Classification (GTDB taxonomy): domain Bacteria; phylum Bacteroidota; class Bacteroidia; order Bacteroidales; family Bacteroidaceae; genus Phocaeicola. The sequence goes on from SUXY01000021.1 coordinate 23,122, forward strand.
TGTACGTTTCCCACTGAATGTGATGACGGTAGTCACCGGCGTGAGTGGTTCGGGAAAGAGTACCCTTGTACGGGATGTATTCTACAAAGCCTTGAAACGGGAATACAGCGAAAGCAGCGAACGACCGGGTGAACACTTGTCGTTGGAAGGCGATATCCGCATGGTGAAGGACATCGAGTTTGTGGATCAGAACCCGATCGGCAAGTCCTCCCGAAGCAATCCGGTGACTTACGTGAAAGCTTACGATGAAATCCGCAAGCTCTATGCCGAACAGCCTCTTGCCAAGCAATTGGGATACACCGCCGGCTACTTCTCGTTCAACACCGAAGGAGGCCGTTGCGAAGAATGTAAGGGCGAAGGTACCGTTACGGTGGAAATGCAGTTCATGGCCGACTTGGTACTGGAATGTGAATCGTGCCACGGCAAGCGTTTCAAGGCAGATACCCTGGAAGTGAAATTCCAAGGACAGAGCATCTACGACATACTGGAAATGACGGTGAACCAAGCCATCGAATTCTTTACGGAACACAAGCAGAGCAAGATTGTGAAACGTCTCCGTCCGTTGCAGGAGGTGGGCTTGGGGTATGTCAAGTTGGGACAATCATCGTCTACCCTCTCCGGTGGCGAAAACCAGCGTGTAAAGTTGGCTTACTTCCTCAGTCAGGAAAAGACCGACCCGACCATTTTCGTATTCGACGAACCGACCACCGGCTTGCATTTCCACGACATCAAGAAGTTATTGGAAGCCTTCGATTCGCTCATCAGCCGGGGACACACAATTGTCATCATCGAACATAACCTCGATGTGGTGAAGTGTGCCGACCATGTGATAGACTTGGGTCCTGAAGGCGGTGAACGAGGCGGTAATCTCGTAGCGGCAGGAACACCGGAAGAAGTGGCGCAGTGTGAAGTTTCATATACCGGTCAGTTCTTGAAAGAGAAATTGAAATAAAAACCTTAAAAACATACAGCAATGAAAAAACTAAAAAGAATCGCAGTTCTCTTCACCCTAGGCATCGCCCTACTGATGACTGCTTGCAACGATGCTCCTCCGGTTATCAAGGATGCATCCATCCTCCCGATTCCTGTAAGCTTGAAGCAAGACACCACTTGTTTCGTGCTTCCGAAAAGTACCACCATCGGCATCAACGACCCGCAATTGCGTCCGGCTGCCGAATACTTGGTTAGTGTCTTGAAGCCTGCTACCGGCTACAGCTTCAAGGTAAGCGAAGGAGAAGGAAACATCAATCTGAACGTAGGCGAAGTAGCGGGAGTGGAAGACTCGTACACCCTCGTTTCATCTCCGGAAAAGGTGATCATCACCGGTAATACCTACCGAGGCGTTATCGCCGGTATCCAGTCCCTCCGTCAGCTCTTCCCGGCTGAAATCGAATCGGACAGCAAGGTAAACATGGGTTGGGGCATCCCTACCGTTGAGATTCAAGACGCACCGCGTTTCGGTTGGCGTGGCTTGATGCTCGACGTTTCCCGTCACTTCTACACCAAGGAAGAAGTCATGGAATTCCTTGACCTCATGGCACTCTATAAGTTCAACAAATTCCACTGGCACTTGACCGACGACCAAGGTTGGCGACTCGAAATCAAGCAATACCCGCTCCTTACCGAAAAGGGCGCTTGGCGAAAATTCAACAACCACGACCGTGACTGTATCAAGTATGCAGCCGAGCAAGACAATCCGGATTATGAAATTCCGACCGACAAGATTCAAGTGGTGGAAGGTGATACCCTTTATGGTGGTTTCTACACCCAAGAAGACGTGAAGGAAGTGATTGCTTATGCCCAAGTTCGCGGCATCGACATCATTCCGGAACTCGATATGCCGGGCCACATGCTTGCAGCCGTCAGCAACTACGACGGAGTATCGTGTTTCGAAGAAACCGGTTGGGGATCGACCTTCTCTTCTCCGGTATGTCCGGGTAAGGATTCGGCCCTTGAATTCTGCAAGAATGTTTACACCGAGCTCATCGAACTCTTCCCGTATGAATACGTACACATCGGCGGTGATGAAGTAGAAAAGACCAACTGGAAGAAGTGTCCGGACTGCCAAGCACGCATGAAGGAACACGGTTTGAAGACCGAAGAAGAACTCCAGGCTTGGTTCATCCACGAAATGGAACATTTCTTCAATTCGAAGGGCAAGAAGATGATCGGTTGGGATGAAATCATCGAAGGCGGATTGTCTGAAACAGCGACCGTAATGTGGTGGAGAAGTTGGGAGAAGCTCGCTCCAAGCAAGACCCTCAACCACGGCAACGACTTGATCTTCACGCCGAATGCTCCGTTCTATCTGGATTATGCACAAGACAAGAAATCAGTCAGCAACATCTACAATTACGAACCGATGAAGGAAGTGCCTGACGCTAGTCAGCAACACCTCGTAAAGGGAGTACAGGGCAACATTTGGTGCGAATGGATTCCGACTCGCGAACGTATGCATTACATGGCTGCTCCACGTATGTTGGCCATTGCCGAACTGGGTTGGAGTGCTAACGACCGCAAGGATTGGAACTGCTTCCAGAATCGTATGGCAGATCATTTTGAACGCCTCAACGTCATGGATGTACAATACCGTATTCCTGACCTCGAAGGCTTCATGAAGAACAATGTATTCATCGGCGAAAAGAAGGTGGAAATCACTTGTTTGGACCCGACTGCCAGCATCCATTATACGACCGACGGTACCATCCCGACATTGGATTCTCCAAAGTACGACGGCAACCTAGTGTTGACTGAAACAACCGACCTCACCCTCCGTGTATTCCGTCCGACAGGCAAACGTTCGGACATCGTGAAGGCACATTTCGAAAAGACCGAATACACACCAGCCAAACAAGTAGCTCCAAGCAATCCGGGGTTGAAGGCGACATGGCATGACTTCAAGGGTCGCAAATGTGCCGACATTGCTGCTGCGCCGGTGAAGAGAACTTACCGGGTGGAAGATATCATCATCCCGAAGGACGTGAAATCGTACATCATCGGTTTAACTTACAATGGCTACATCAACATTCCGGAAGACGGTATCTATTCCTTCTACCTCAGCTCGGATGACGGAAGTATGCTGTATATCGACGGTCAGGTCATCATCGACAACGATGGCCTTCATGCACCAGGTGAAGTAACCGGTCAAGCTGCCTTGCAGAAGGGCTATCACCCGATTGAAGTACAATACTTCGACCATGGTGGCGGTTCCATCAACTTGAAAGTTTGCGACAACGAAGGTAAGGAAATGCCGTTTACTTATTTGTATGCACATTGATAAGCCACTTCCGTAATGTCATTCAGAGCGGAACAAAGTGAAGCGAAGAATCTCGAAAGCACCCACGTTAATGGCATCGAGATTCTTCGCTTCGCTCTGACGAGTTGTTGAGGACTTCGTCCGAAAAATGACAATGATGTATTTACTTATTCTTATACGTTTCTTCAATCTCTTTATTCCGTTGTTCCAATCTTCGTTCCTTCAAGCGAAGCACATACCACAACAAGGCGATGATACCGTATGAAGCACCAATGGTGACCCACTTTTCCGTATCGCTGATTTCCGTATTCTTCGGAAGGAAATAAACCGCCATGGCGGTAGTATAAATGAACAGCGCCAACGGAAACCAAACAGATTTCTTGAATTTCTTTTTCATAAGCGTTTTTGTGTTTCTTTCTTCAGCCAAAGATTAAACCATATCAAAGCCACCAACAAGCAAGTACCTCCCAAACCATAAGCTACTTCTTGTGGAAGCGAAAGACCTTCGGGAGCAATGCAGATATAGGTAGAACATACCAACGTCATCATCAAGGCTGGAAGTAAGGTAATATAATAGTTTTTCTTTTCACGCACCAAATAAACGGTGATAGCCCACAAAGTGAAAACCGACAACGTCTGGTTACACCAAGCGAAGTATCGCCAGATAATCTTGAAACCTTCGGCATCGCTCAAGCTATACACCAATACACCAATAGTCAACAAGAAGAGTGGAATACAAATCAACAGACGCTTGGCGATAGGACGCTGATCGATGTGCAAGAAGTCGGCAGCAATGAGTCGTGCCGAACGAAGCGCCGTATCACCACTGGTAATCGGAGCTGCCACAATACCGAGGATAGCCAAAATACCACCGAAAGCGCCCAACCATTCATTGGAAATACGAGTAGCTACCGCAGCACCCGAGAAAGCCTTACCGGTGAGTTGATCCACAATACCATTTTCTTGGAAGAAATAAGTTGCAGCAGCCGCCCAAATCAATGCCACAATACCCTCGGCAACCATCGCTCCGTAGAAAATCGGACGACAATGCTTTTCGTGTGTCATGCATCGGGCCATGAGCGGCGATTGAGTGGCATGGAAACCACTGATAGCACCACAAGCGATGGAAATGAACATCATCGGAAATATCGGATTTGACTCGTACTTTGTTCCGAAGCCATTCCACATTTCAGGCAAAGCAGGATTCTTTACATAAAGCATCACCAAAATACCCATTGCCATAAAGAGCAAGGCAATGGCAAAGAGCGGATAAATCTTACCAATAATCTTGTCCACCGGCATCAAGGTTGCCAATACATAATACAAGAAGATAACGATAATCCAGAAATAAGCATCCATCCATTCCGGTGTCATACCGGCAATGAGTTCCGCCGGGCCACTGACAAACACGGCTCCTACCAAAATCATCAAAACCATAGTAAACAGAGTCATCACCTTCTTGGTACGCATACCTAAATAACGGCCGATCAATTCCGGCAAACTTTCACCTCCATGACGAATAGACAAAGCACCCGAGAAGAAATCGTGTACCGCTCCGGCAAAGATCGTTCCCAAGACAATCCAAAGATAGGAGGCCGTACCGAACTGCGCCCCCATAATGGCACCGAAAATCGGTCCAAGACCGGCTATGTTCAAAAACTGAATCATAAAGATTTTCCAAGTTGGTAGCGGTATATAGTCCACACCGTCTGCCATGGTCAATGCAGGAGTCTTGCGGTCGTCCGGACCGAACACCCGATTGACGTATGCTCCATAAACGACATATCCGCCGATGAGCAAAAGCAATGCAATGGTAAATGTTATCATAAGGTTATTGTTTTAAGTGATACAAAAGTAACGAATTTATCAATTACTTATTATCTTTGCCGCCAAATTTAACCGGAATGCGAACTTTTTTACTCATCTTCATATCGCTGCTATTCATTACCATAAAGACAGCAGCCCAACCGAAATGTGAAATCCGAGCCACCTGGATTACGACTTTGGGAGGCATGGACTGGCCACGTAACAAGGCTACCAACGCCAACGGCATCCGCCGTCAGCAACAAGAATTGCGCGATATTCTCGATCAATTGAAGAAAGCCAATTTCAACACCGTGATGCTGCAAACACGTCTTCGCGGAGATTTAATTTATCCTTCGGCTTTCGAGACTTTCCCCGAAGCATTGACCGGAAAAACCGGACGGAATCCCGGCTACGACCCATTGGCTTTCGCCATTGAAGAATGCCACAAACGCGGTATGGAACTGCATGCGTGGATTGTCACCATTCCTGTCGGTAACCATCGCCAAATCAAGCTATTGGACAAATATTCCGTGGTAAGAAAGAACCGCAAGATATGCAAGCAGTACCAAGGCTCCTGGTATCTGGATCCGGGGCATCCAGGAACTGCTGATTACTTAGCCGGCATCGTCCGTGAAATAGTCAGCCGATACGATGTGGACGGAGTACACTTCGACTACATCCGCTATCCGGAAAATGCCCGTCGTTTCCCTGACAAAGATACCCACCGCAAATACGGTAAAGGCAAGGACTTGAAGCAATGGCGTAGAGAAAACATCACCGCCATCGCCCGTCGTCTTCATGCCGAAGTGAAGCAACTGAAGCCTTGGGTGAAGGTGAGCAGTTCACCGGTGGGCAAATTCAAGGATACCAACCGCTACTCTTCCTTCGGTTGGAACGCTTACGAAACGGTTTATCAGGATGCCCAAGGTTGGTTGAAGGAGGGTATTCACGATGCTCTATTTCCAATGATGTATTTCAAAGACAACCACTTCTATCCTTTCGCATTGGATTGGAAAGAGAACGACAACGGCCGCTGGGTAGTACCAGGATTGGGCATCTATTTCCTCTCTCCCAAAGAACAGGATTGGCCAATCGATGAGGTAAGCCGTCAACTCCATTTTACTCGACAGACAGGTTTGGCCGGACATGCTTACTTCCGCAACCGATTCTTACTGGACAATGTAAAAGGCATCTTCGATGAATTGAAGAACGATTTCTATACCACTCCAGCCTTGGTGCCACCGATGACTTGGCAAGACAACATCGCTCCTACGGCTCCTACCGAACCCTTCTATGAGCTACAAACCAATGGAGAAGTAAAGTTAGCATGGAGTGCATCGAAAGACAACCACGACTTACCGGTAGTTTACCACTTGTATGCATCGAGCAACTATCCGGTAGATACCAACAATGCCAACAACCTTCTTGCTACTTATTTAAAAGGGAACCAAATCACCCTTCCCGACGGAGAAGGTTATTTTGCCGTCACCGCCGCCGACCGTTATGGCAACGAAAGTGCACCATTGGCTCTGAACACAGCTCCCGAAGTAGAATCTCCTACACTGAATCAAGGAAATAAGTTGGTACTTCCTCAATTGGAAGATGTACCAGAAATCCTCATCTGCAATGCCTTAGGAGAAACCATTTCCAAGGTAAGCTATCAACCGGAGATTTCGTTGAAACTACTACCGGAAGGATTCTATTTGGTATATACATGGAACGAAGAAGGCGAAAAGAAATTCCTCGGTACGATACTGAAATAAGAATTCCACCAAAAATCATTAATACCGAAAGAGATAACAATAAACTTTTTATTGCGCCCCTCCTCCCAACGCTTTATAAAGTTCTATCCTCCGGGAATAATAGCTTACAAATGCATCCGACATTTCCAAACGGGTTTGAAGAAGTTGGCTTTGAGCGGCAAGCACATCCAGATATGTAGCCGTTTTCTTGTTATACAGTTCACGGCTATAGTCGAATGCCTTGCGGAGCGCCTCGTAACGCTTGGCTATGTTCGTCACCTTCGAATAATTCATCTGGTAATAAATCAGCGTGTTCGAGACTTCCATGCATGCACCCAATACCGTTTGTTTGTAATTTGCCAACTTCTGCAAGCTGTCCAAATCCCGTAACCGCTTGTTGTGACGTAAATTCCCTTTGTTAAAGAGGGGTTGTGTTATGCCGGCAAATAGATTGTATACAATGGTACCCGAAAAGTCCGACCAACGGGTATTGAAATTTTCCTCGGTTCCCAAGGAAGCATTCAGCGTAAGCGATGGGTAGAAAGCCGAACGGGCGGCATCCTTCAGATGGAAAGCCTCACGAACCGCATACTCCGCTGCCATCACATCCGGACGAAAATGCAACAATTCGGCCGGAATCCCGATGTGTATGGTGTCCGTCAACAATTCAGGGGTAAGGACATCCTCTATCCCGGTACGTGGAATCTCTCCACCCTCACGGCTAAGCAACAGGTTCATGGCATTCTCCGCGATGAAAATTTGTGCTTGTATATCGGGTTTGACGGCTTTAGCCCGATAGAGTTCGGCCTTGGCTTGTTCCACGGCAAGGTTACTCCGGTTAATCAGTTCATCAGCACCTTCCTTTAGCTTTCCCCTATTCATCTCGTTTTCATAACGGCTGATAAGTTTCTCCTGTTCGTCCAAGTATGCCTGGCTTTTGGCAATGATATCGTTTGTCGCTTCCAGTTTGGTGTCCAAACCGATAAGGCGGTAGTAAAGCAGGGCCACATCTGCAATCAACTTTACCTTGACTCCACGCATGGTAGCCTCTTGTCGGAGTGCACTCGCCACTGCCGCCCGCTTGTTGCTGGTCAACTTTCCCCATAAATCGATTTCCCACTGATTAAGAGAAAGGCCGATACCATGCTGGTTGAAGGCATCCGTCGGATTCGCCCGCTGAATCTCGTTCTGACTCAGACGAATGTCCAAAGAAGGCCAGAAACTGCCGTTCGCCTTACGTATATAACTGTTCGCCTTTTCCATTTGCAGGAATGAGGAATAAAGCGAAAGATTCCGATGGATGGCCGAATCAATCAATGCACTCAAATTCTTGTCCCGATAATAATCTTGCCAAAGCATTGAGGCTACGGAACGTTTTTCGTCCACCATATTCAAACTGTCCGGTTTCCGATAATGCGGGATTTCTATTTCGGTTATAGCTGTCTGATAGCTATGAAAAGAACATCCGCAAACGGATATAGCCATCCATATCAGTAGGAATATAGGAATAATCTTTTTCATTTTGTTCTTGTTTTAGTGATTGCGGATGCAAAGGTATAACTTTTAAAAGTAAAAAATAAATTTATTCCCCAACCGTTTTCTTCTATGGGTATTATTACTACATTTGCCAATCAATTGAAACCGATTCATCTCACACAAGGAAACCAACGGAACAACATGGAATTAAAAAAACGCTATCAAGAGAAACTAGACAACGCCCTGCACAAAAGCGAAGACATTAAGAAGAAGAATTTACATATCAGCTTGTTGAGAGTCATCATCTTCATCGCCGGATTCATTGCTTTATGCATCTGCTACAACCAAGGAGGAATCGTCATCGGCGGAATTCTTCTTGCTACACTTATCCCTTTCCTCTTGTTAGTGAAGCTACACAACCGTTTATACCACCAGAAAGATTGGAATGAAACAAGCATCCGGCATTATCAAGCGGAATTGGCTTCTTTGGAGAATGACAACAGCGCTTTCGACGGAGGAAAAGAATGGATCGACACCTCACATCCTTTCAGTCTTGACCTGGACATATTTGGTGAGCAATCGCTTTTCCAATTCTTGAACCGTACTTGTACTCCTTTCGGTAAGGAAACACTTAGCCGTTGGTTGCGCCAACCTTTGGACAACAAGAAAGAAATCGAGACACGCCAACAAGCCATCAAGGAGCTGGGCAAGTATCCTGATTTCCGTGAAACTTTTCGGATTACCGGATGCTTGTACAAGAACAAGGAAACGGGGATAGAAGACTTGAAAACATGGATAGAAGCTCCTTCCGTGTTCTTGCAGAAGAAAAGCAACCAATGGATTTGTTGGGCGGTTCCTTGTATCAACATCCTTCTATTTGTATTGGGAATATTGGATATCCTTTCCATGAGTTGGTTCGGATTGGTATTCTGCACATTTGCCATTGCCAGTTCCAAACTCATCCGACAAATCACACGTATTCAGGAAGCTTACAACAAGAACTTAAAGATGCTTTCCACTTATGCTCAACTGATAGAGTTGGCAGATAAGCAATCTATGGAAAATCCATTGCTTCTCTCGTTGAAGCAAGGATTTGAGAGCAACGGAAAGAAAGCTCCTGAAGTGCTTAGTTTACTCGCTAAAGAACTGGACCGATTAGACCTCCGCAATAACCTTATCTTGTACGCTTTGTTGGAAGGAAGTATGTTCTGGCAACTCCGTCAAATGCTCCGCATCGAACGTTGGAAGCAGGAACATGGTACGCATCTGTTGCAATGGTTGGAAGCACTCGGTAAGCTGGATGCACTTTGTGCGTTGGGCACTTTCGCCTTCAATCATCCCGAATATGTTTATCCCGAATTGACCGACCAGCCTTTTGTCTTCCAAGCCAAGGACATGGGCCATCCGCTCATGCCCCGTCAACAATGTGTAGTGAACGATGCGGACATCCCTCAACGTCCGTACTTCCTCATCATTACCGGAGCGAACATGGCAGGAAAGAGTACTTATCTGCGAACCATTGGATGTAATTATATTTTAGCATGCATCGGCGCTCCCGTTTGTGGTTCATTCTTACGAATCTATCCAGCTCATCTGATGACCAGCTTACGAACCAGCGACTCATTGGCCAACAACGAGTCCTACTTCTTCGCCGAGTTGAAACGCCTCCAACAAATCCTTGAACGTCTGAAAAATGGCGAGGAAATGTTCATCATTTTGGACGAAATTCTGAAAGGCACCAATTCCATGGACAAGCAGAAAGGATCGTTCTCGCTCGTCAAACAATTGCTTCAATTGAAGACCAATGGCATCATCGCTACCCACGACCTTCTATTGGGTGAATTAAAAAAACATTTCCCCAACGAAATAAGCAATTATTGCTTTGAAGCCGACATTCAAAACGACGAGCTGACTTTCTCCTACAAACTGAGAGAAGGAGTCGCCCAGAATATGAATGCTTGCTTCTTGATGCAGAAAATGGGAATCAACATCGAATAAAAGGCAGATTTCTCCTATAAAAACAAGGCTATCTGACAAATAATGTCTATTTTTGCATATTCAATTGAAAAAAACATTTAACTCATGAGTAATCAAAGATATATGCAACGCGGCGTATCGGCATCGAAAGAAGATGTACATAACGCTATCAAGAACATTGACAAAGGTATTTTCCCTCAAGCTTTCTGTAAGATAATTCCAGACATTTTGGGAGGAGATCCAGAGTATTGTAACATCATGCATGCCGACGGTGCCGGCACCAAGTCATCACTCGCTTACCTTTATTGGAAAGAAACTGGCGACTTGAGCGTATGGAAAGGCATCGCACAGGATGCACTCATCATGAACATCGACGACTTGCTTTGTGTAGGTGCAGTAGATAACATCCTCGTGTCTTCCACCATCGGACGTAACAAGCTCCTCGTACCGGGTGAAGTGATTTCAGCTATCATCAACGGTACGGACGAACTCTTGGCAGAACTCCGTGAAATGGGTGTAGGCGTTTATGCAACCGGTGGCGAAACAGCTGACGTGGGCGACTTGGTTCGTACCATCATTGTCGATTCAACCGTGACTTGCCGCATGAAGCGTAGCGATGTCATCAACAATGCCAACATCCGTCCGGGTGACGTCATTGTAGGTTTGGCTTCCTATGGACAGGCTACTTACGAAAAGGAATACAACGGTGGCATGGGTAGCAACGGTTTGACCAGTGCCCGTCACGATGTGTTCTCTAAATACTTGGCTGAGAAATATCCGGAAAGCTACGATGCCGGTGTACCAGAAGACTTGGTATATAGCGGTGGTTTGAAGTTGACCGATGCCGTAGAAGGTTCTCCGATTGATGCCGGTAAGTTGGTGCTCTCTCCTACTCGTACTTATGCTCCAGTAGTGAAGAAATTGCTCGATGCTCTCCGTCCGGAAATCCACGGTATGGTGCATTGCTCGGGTGGCGCACAGACCAAGGTACTTCACTTTGTGGGCGACAATTGCCGTGTCATCAAGGACAATCTTTTCCCGGTTCCTCCTTTGTTCAAGACCATCCACGAACAGAGCCAGACCGATTGGGCAGAAATGTACAAGGTGTTCAACATGGGCCATCGTTTGGAAGTCTATTTGTCGCCTGAACATGCAGAAGAAGTTATCGCTATCTCGAAGAGCTTCGGCATCGATGCACAGGTGGTAGGCCGCATCGAAGAAAGCGACGGCAAGAAGGAATTGATTATCCGTTCTGAATTCGGTGAGTTTACATACTAAAATGAAGAAAGTTATCTACTTTTTATGCTGCATCTTCTGCATCTGCACCTTCGTATACATGGTGTACGAAACTTGGTTAGGCATTGAAGCTGAAAACTTCACTTTCCGTTGGCTGATGTGGTGTCTCGGCGCTATCGGCTGGGGAGTCATTACGTTCAATGTGGTGACCAAAGACTACAAATGGGCAGCATATTTATGTAAATAAAGAATAAATGGCCGATAACAACAACATATTAGAAAAGCTTGAAGGATTAGTAGCAAGGTTCGAAGAAGTATCGACCCTTATCACCGACCCGAACGTAATTGCCGACCAGAAACGCTACGTGAAGCTCACCAAGGAATACAAGGACTTGAGCGACATCATGAAGGCTCGCAAGGAATACATCCAATGCATCGAAGGCTTGGAAGAAGCCAAGCTGATGATGGGTGAAAGTGACCCTGAGATGAAGGAAATGGCCCGTGAGGAAGCAGCCGTTTGCGAAGCACGCATCCCGGTATTGGAAGAAGAAATCAAGCTTCTCCTTGTACCTGCCGACCCGCAAGACGACCGCAATGCGATTCTCGAAATCCGTGGTGGTACGGGTGGAGACGAAGCGGCTATCTTTGCCGGTGACCTTTTCCGCATGTACACCAAGTATTGCGAATCGAAGGGGTGGCGATTAGAAGTCTCGAGTGCCAACGAAGGTGCTGCCGGTGGTTTCAAGGAAATCATCTGTTCCGTAACAGGTGAAAAGGTATATGGTACATTGAAATATGAATCGGGCGTGCATCGTGTACAACGAGTGCCAGCTACCGAAACCCAAGGTCGTGTACACACCTCAGCCGCATCTGTAGCCGTCCTTCCCGAAGCAGAGCCGTTCGATGTAGAAATCAACGAAGGCGAAATCAAGTGGGATACTTTCCGAAGCGGTGGTGCCGGTGGTCAGAATGTAAATAAAGTGGAATCGGGTGTACGCCTCCGTTATAATTGGAAGAACCCAAACACCGGCGTGGTAGAAGAAATCCTCATCGAATGTACCGAAACACGTGACCAACCGAAAAACAAGGAACGTGCATTGTCCCGCTTGCGTACTTTTATCTACGATAAGGAACATCAGAAGTACATTGACGATATCGCCAGTAAGCGTAAGACCATGGTTTCGACGGGCGACCGATCGGCTAAGATTCGTACCTACAACTATCCGCAAGGACGCATCACCGACCATCGCATCAACTATACCATCTATAACCTCGGCGCTTTCATGGATGGAGACATCCAGGACTGCATCGACCACCTGATTGTAGCAGAAAATGCGGAACGATTGAAAGAAAGTGAATTATAACTTATAAAACCAATATCCTATGAACAAACAAGAACTCTTTGAAAACATCAAGAAGAAACAATCCTTCCTCTGTGTAGGCTTGGATACTGACATAAAGAAAATTCCTGAGCATCTACTGAAGGAAGAAGATCCTATCTTTGCATTCAACAAGGCTATCATCGATGCAACTGCTCCTTATTGTATTGCTTACAAGCCAAACTTGGCATTTTATGAAAGCATGGGCGTAAAGGGTTGGATTGCATTCGAAAAAACCGTAGAATATATCAAGACCAACTACCCTGATCAATTCATCATCGCAGATGCTAAGCGTGGTGATATCGGCAACACATCGGCTATGTATGCCCGCACTTTCTTCGAAGAAATGAACATCGACTCTGTAACCGTTGCTCCTTACATGGGCGAGGATTCAGTGACTCCGTTCTTGACATACGAAGGCAAGTGGGTGATTTTGTTGGCACTCACCAGCAACAAGGGTTCGCACGACTTCCAGCTCACCGCTGATCCTGAAGGCGAACGTTTGTTCGAAAAGGTACTCCGCAAGAGTCAGGAATGGGCAAACGATGAAAACATGATGTACGTAGTTGGTGCTACCCAAGGCCGTGCCTTCGAAGACATCCGCAAGATTGTTCCGAACCACTTCTTGTTGGTACCGGGTGTAGGTGCTCAAGGCGGTTCATTGGAAGATGTTTGCAAGTATGGAATGAACAGCACTTGCGGCCTCATCGTAAACTCTAGCCGTGCGATCATTTATGCGGACAAGACTGAGAACTTTGCCGTTGTAGCCGGTCAGGAAGCTCAGAAAGTACAAGCTCAAATGGCAGAACAATTGAAAGCTATTTTAGCATAAAAGAACAAGATATTCAGGTTAAAACCTCATCTTTGGATGTTCTATTTGTCCGAAGATGAGGTTTTTCCGTATACTCAAGCCCTTATAAAGCACAAATAATTGCCAAAAAGCACGGAGATATAAAAAATTTTTCCGTAATTTGCAAAATAGAAGTGTACTTAGATGTCTAAGTTACATTCAGAAAACAAAACTGAAACCAAATAAACATAAAGATTAGAAAGCATCATGGAATTCTCGGCTAAGCAAATTGCGGAATTTATCCAAGGAACAATTGTAGGTGACGAAAATGCAACCGTACATACATTCGCAAAAATCGAAGAAGGTATTCCGGGCGCGATTTCATTTCTTTCGAATCCGAAATATACCCCCTATATCTACGATACTCAATCAAGTATTGTATTGGTCAACAATGACTTTGTTCCTGAAAAGGAAGTGAAAGCAACACTGATCAAAGTGAACAATGCCTACGAAAGTCTAGCCAAGTTGCTCAACTTGTATGAAATGAGCAAACCTAAGAAGACCGGTATTGACCCATTGGCATACATCGCCCCTACGGCTAAAATTGGTGAGAACGTTTACATCGCACCATTTGCGTGTGTAGGTGACAATGCAGAAATCGGAGACAACACTTCTTTGCATCCACATGCAACCGTAGGAAGTGGCGCAAAAATCGGTCATGATTGTATTCTCTATCCGAACGTAACCGTTTATCACGATTGCCGTGTAGGTAACCATTGTATCTTGCACGCAGGAAGTGTGGTAGGTGCAGATGGTTTCGGTTTTGCCCCTTCACCAGAAGGCTATGAAAAAATTCCTCAAATTGGTATTGTTGTCTTGGAAGACAACGTGGAAATCGGTGCCAATACTTGTATTGACCGTGCAACCATGGGAGCTACCATCATCCGCAAGGGTGTGAAGTTGGACAACTTGATTCAGATTGCACACAACGTGGAAGTAGGCAGCCATACCGTTATGGCATCGCAAGTAGGTATTGCCGGTTCTACTAAGGTAGGTGAATGGTGCATGTTCGGCGGACAAGTTGGTGTTGCAGGACATATCAAAGTTGGCAATAAAGTAAACATGGGTGCTCAATCGGGTGTTCATAGTAGCATCAAGGATGGAGAAGCCCTGATAGGTACTCCACCTATGCCACTTAAAAGCTATTTCAAGTCATCAGCCGTATTCCGCAAACTGCCAGACATGTATCTGGAGTTGAACAGTTTGAAGAAAGAAATTGAAGAACTTAAGAAACAATTAAATAAATAAGCCCATGTTGAAACAGAAAACGTTAGGAGGCAGCTTTTCATTGAATGGAAAGGGACTCCACACCGGAGTAAACTTGACGGTGACCTTCAATCCGGCACCGGACAATCACGGGTATAAGATTCAACGAATCGATTTGGAAGGACAACCAATCATCGACGCGGTAGCCGAAAACGTAGGCGAAACTACCCGCGGTACTGTATTGGTTAAAAACGGTATAAAAGTCAGCACAATTGAACATGCCATGGCTGCTCTTTATGCAGCAGGCATCGATAACTGTTTGATTCAAGTGAATGGTCCGGAATTCCCTATTCTGGACGGTAGTGCCAAGCACTATGTAGCAGCCATCAAGCGAGTAGGTATCACCGAACAAACCGCCGTGAAGGACTACTACATCATTAAGTCCAAGATTGAGTTCAGAGATGAAGCGACAGGTTCGTCTATCATCGTATTGCCGGACGAAAGTTTCAGTGTCAATGCATTGATTTCATACGACTCAAAGATTCTCTTTAACCAGTTCGCTACCTTGGAGGACATGGACAAGTTCCCTGAAGAAATTGCTTCAGCACGTACTTTTGTCTTCGTTCGTGAAATTGAGCCGTTGTTGAGCCATGGCTTAATCAAGGGGGGTGACTTGGATAACGCCATTGTCATCTACGAACGTCAGATGTCGCAAGAAAGCTACGATAAGTTAGCCGACATCATGGGTGTTCCTCACATGGATGCCACTCAATTGGGATACATCAACCACATTCCATTGGTATGGGACAACGAACCGGCACGTCATAAATTGCTTGACATCATCGGTGACTTGGCTTTGATCGGAAAGCCTATCAAGGGCCGTATCATTGCTACCCGTCCGGGACATACGATCAACAACAAGTTTGCCCGCACCATCCGCAAAGAAATCAAGTTACACGAAATCCAAGCACCGGTATATAACTGCAACGAAGCACCAATCATGGATGTCAACCGCATCCGCCAATTGCTTCCGCACCGTTACCCATTCGCTTTAATTGACAAGGTAATCGGTATTGGCGCCAACCATATTGTGGGTATCAAGAACGTTACCATCAATGAACCATTCTTCCAAGGACACTTCCCGGAAGAGCCGGTGATGCCAGGTGTCTTGCAAATTGAAGCCATGGCACAATGCGGTGGTTTGCTCGTATTGAATTCGGTAGACGATCCGGACAAATATTCTACCTATTTCTTGAAAATCGACGGCGTGAAGTTCCGTCAGAAGGTAGTACCGGGCGACACCCTCATTTTCCGTGTGGAACTGATGGCACCTATCCGCCGAGGAATCTCTTCCATGAAGGGCTATGTATTCGTAGGCGAAAAGGTAGTTTGCGAAGCTGAATTTACTGCACAAATTGTGAAAAACAAATAATACTTATTATAAATATGATTAGTCCATTAGCATATATCCATCCCGAAGCAAAAATCGGCGAGAATGTAGAAATTGGTCCGTTTGTATTCATCGACAAAAACGTAGTCATTGGCGACAACAATGTCATCATGCCGAACGTAAACATCTTGTATGGTTCACGCATTGGCAATGGCAACCGCATCTTCCCAGGTGCAGTAATTGGTGCCATTCCACAAGACTTGAAGTTCAAGGGTGAAGAAACAACAGCCGAAGTGGGCGATAACAACACCATCCGCGAGAATGTGACCATCAACCGTGGTACCGCCGCTAAGTGGAAGACGGTAGTCGGTAGCAACAACTTGTTGATGGAAGGTGTACACGTAGCACACGATGCCATCATCGGTAATGGCTGTATCATCGGCAACTCAACCAAGATGGCGGGTGAAATCATCATCGACGACAATACCATCATCAGTGCTTCGGTATTGATGCACCAATTCTGCCGTGTAGGTGGTTACACCATGGTACAAGGTGGTTCCCGTTTCAGCAAGGACATTCCTCCTTACATCATTGCCGGTCGTGAACCAATTGCGTATTGCGGTTTGAACCTCGTAGGCTTACGCCGTCGCGGTTTCTCTAATGAACTGATTGAAAACATCCACAACGCTTACCGTATCATCTATCAAAGCGGCAAGAACGTATCGGATGCATTGAAACAAATACGTGAAGAAATTCCAATGACACCGGAAATCGAATACATCGTTTCCTTCATTGAAAGTTCTCAACGTGGTATCATCAGATAATACATAAGACTATGGTTTATAGATTTACCATCATCTCTGACGAAGTAGATGATTTCATCAGAGAAATACAGATTGATTCAGAAGCTACTTTCTATGAATTGCACGAAGCTATTCTGAAAGCCGCTAAATATAACAACGACCAGATGACTTCTTTCTTCATCTGCGATGATGATTGGGAAAAGGAACAGGAAATTACCTTGGAAGATATGGGTACCAGTTCGGACGAAGATAGCTACATCATGAGCGAAACCCGTCTGAGCGAATTGTTGGAAGATGAAAAGCAGAAGATGCTGTATGTATTCGACCCATTGACCGAACGCGTATTCTTCATCGAGCTGTCTGAAATCCTTTATGGCAAGGACATCGAAAAGGCCGTTTGCACCCGCAAGGAAGGTATTGCTCCGAAGCAAACCGTAGATTTTGATGAAATGTTTGCTGCTAGCGGAACCAACCTCGACTTGGACGAAAACTTCTACGGCGATCAAGACTTCGATATGGAAGACTTCGACCCGGAAGGTTTTGATATGGGCGCAGGCTCTGTAGATCCTTATAGCCAAGATTATTAATTACCTTAATTATATAGGCACGGATTACACGGATTAACACGGTTTTTAGTGAATGTATACATCCACACTTATCCGTGTAATCCGCGTAATCCGTGCCTGATTTTATACTATGCCACACACCCTCATCGTCCTCATAGGCCCTACCGGAGTAGGAAAAACCGAGCTCAGCCTTTCCATAGCCGAGCACTTCCACACCTGCATCGTGTCGTCGGACTCCCGTCAACTCTATGCCGATCTGAAGATTGGTACAGCGGCTCCTACCCCTGACCAACTGGCCAGAGTTCCTCACCATTTTGTAGGTACTCTGAAACTCACCGATTATTATAGCGCCGCCCAATACGAAGCCGAAGTCATGGCGAAGCTGGAAGAACTTTTCCAACAACACGATGTCGTGGTATTGACGGGAGGCTCGATGATGTATGTGGATGCTATCTGCAAAGGCATTGATGATATCCCTACCGTAGACAAGGAAACCCGTGAACTGATGATTCAACGTTACGAAGAAGAAGGCTTGGAAAAACTTTGTGCAGAGCTGAAATTGCTTGACCCGGAATACTATCAGATTGTGGATTTAAAGAATCCGAAGCGAGTGATTCATGCCCTTGAAATCTGCTACATGACGGGAAAGACATACACTTCCTTCCGCACCCGAAGCACCAAGGAACGCCCCTTCCGTATCATCAAGATCGGCTTGACCAGAGACCGGGAAGAACTCTACGACCGTATCAACCGACGGGTGGACATGATGATGGAAGAAGGCTTGTTGGAAGAAGCGAAAAGTGTGTACGAATACAAACATCTGAATTCCCTGAATACCGTTGGCTACAAGGAAATGTTCCAATACCTGGCCGGAGAATGGACACTCGACTTCGCCATTGAAAAGATTAAACAAAACTCACGCATCTACTCCCGCAAGCAGATGACGTGGTTCAAGCGGGACACGGACATCACTTGGTTCCACCCCGACCAAAAAGAAGAAATAATGAATCACATAAAGAACCTACTATCATGAAGAAACTCCTTACTCTTTTAATGGTGGCTTTGGTCAGTATCGGTGCATCGGCACAGATTGCACAAGATGCCTACAAGCAATGGCACCAAAACAAGTTCTCGATGTTTATCCACTTCGGGCTTTATTCGGTCTATGGTGGTGTATATAATGATAAGCCGGTAACCTTCGGATATAGTGAACAAATCCAGTCTTTCGCCGGTATCTTCAGCGATTGGTATGGCGATACGGCGTTGGAATTCGACCCGGTAAAGTTCAATGCCGATGAGATTGTGGCATTAGCCAAGGAAGCCGGTATGCGCTCCATCGTCATCACTACCAAGCATCACGATGGTTTCTGTATGTTCAAGACCGCCACTACTGACTATAACTCGGTAGATGCGACTCCTTCCAAGCGCGACTATGTGAAGGAACTTTCGGATGCTTGTCGTCGGGGAGGTATTAACTTCGCCATTTATTTCTCGCTCATCGACTGGCATTTCCCTCATGCTTATCCTATCTCCAGCCACAATTGCGATTTCATCACTCCGCAACATCATGAGTTTACCAAGGCACAGGTAACCGAACTCTTGACCAACTATGGTCCGGTGTCGGAATTGTGGTTCGACATGGGTTCCAACCGTCCGGAACAGAGCAAGGAATTGTACGAACTCGTTCACAAGCTCCAACCGAATTGTATGGTGAGCGGACGTTTGGGTAATGGTTGGTATGATTTTGCGGTAATGGCGGACAACAAGTATCCGGAGGGTGCTTTGCAGGCTCCTTGGCAATCGGCAGCTTCCATGTTCGATGAAACATGGTCGTACCGTTCTTGGCAAAAGAGAGGTGACAAGCACGAAAAGGCGATGGAAAAGCTCCGTAGCCTTATCAATGTGGTTTCGCATGGAGGTAATTTCTTGTTGAACATCGGTCCTCGTGGCGATGGTTCGGTCGTAGAATTCGAAAGCGATGTATTGAAGGAAATCGGTGCTTGGTTGAAGACCAACGGAGAAGCCATCTATGGAACCGAAGCCTCTCCTTTCCGCGAAAATTTCGCATGGGGAACATCCACTCGCAAGGGCAACAAGCTTTACTTGATTCTTTCGGGGGAATATCCTGCCAATGGCACCATCGAATTGAGCTTGCCAGGATATAAGTTGCAGGATTCCAAAGGGAACCTGACTTCGGCTAATATGAAGGGCAACAAGCTGATGGTAAACTTACCGAAGGATGCGTATAACGACCAGACGATTCAAGTGGTGGAACTGACCTTCGACCGTGAAGTATTACCACAAACCAATGCCAATAGTGTCCGTACGGCTAATTATAGCTACGATTGCTTCGACTATTATAGTAATTATCGGAGTACCGTTAGCTATGAATGGGCATTGAAGAAGAAGGTTTCAAAAGTAGAGCTGACTTATACACCGGAGGAATTAGGCGATGAAATTACCTTGAATGACCAACTCGTGAAGTTGGAAGGCGGCAAGGCAATTACCTTGAAGGTAGATCCGAAAACCTCTTGGGGCAAGCGATACATCTGTGGTCCGGAATTCAATCTCTTCGACCGAGCTTCTACCATCGAGGTAAACTTGGAAAAGACACCTCTCCGCAAGAAAGGTGGCGCATGGAAGGAAGTGACCGATGAAAAGGTTACTCTACCCGTGAACTTGATTGAGGATTATTACATGATGCAGATGGTGGAATCGCCAAAGGCTCAGGATATCTTGTTGGATGTAGCTGCCGGTAATGCCGTTGAATTGTTTGTGAATGGTGTTTCGGTGATGAAGCATCTCAATCCATATCGTTGCAAGTATCGCGAAGAAAAGGTATTGGTGCATCTGGAAAAAGGCACGAATGTGATTGTGCTTCGTGCTTACAATCGTTTCGAGAAGGAAACTTCACTCTTGCTGCGTCCTTCTGCTGAACAAGTGATTTATAAGCAAAATGTAACCTTGAATACTCCTGCTGATCGGGTGAAAGTGCACCGCACCGGTTTGGCTACTTTGCATACGGATACGGAGCTTCATAATTTGCTTGTGAAGTGATTTTCTTTTTTCTTTTGTCCGCACAAAAGAAAAAGGAAACAAAAAAGAAAAAGCGCCGGCTCCCGTTCCAGAGCTAAAAAATGGAGGATTTCCCTAAACGAAAAGAACTCGCTTCGCTCAAACAGCTTTTCGTTCTTCACGGGAAATCCTCCATTTTTCTTCACGCTCTTCCACTAAATGCCGGATGCTTTGGGTAGTAATAATGGCTTTTATTAAATTTTTCTTGATTTTGATGTAACGTTTTCCCTTTCTTTGGTGTCATGTTAATGTAATGGAACAACATAAATTTGAAATAGAGGCAAAACGGATGCGGCCTGCCTTGTTGCGAATGGCAACGCACTACACGGAAGACACGGACGAAGCGGAGGATGTGGTTCAGGAAACTTTACTTAAACTCTGGTTCCTTCGCGACAGGCTTTCCCAATACCGGAATGTAGATGCTCTAGCTATGGTCATTACCAAACATCTTTGCATCAACCGGAAACGAGGGAAACATTTAGTCACAGTGTCGTTGGAGGAAGGGCTGACCATCGTTGGCGAACAGAATCCCGAACGAAGGCTCATGGACGAGGAAAGAATGCAGGAACTTCTGGAACTGATAGCTACCCTCCCCGACCTCCAGCAATCCATCCTGAAGATGAAACACATCGAGGGATTCGAAGTGGAGGAAATCGCCCGCATCACGGGAAGTACAGCGATAGCTGTGCGGACCAATTTATCGAGAGCAAGAAAAAAAGTACGTGAACAATTCATGAGGAAAAACAAGGAATGGAAATAACGAACAAGAACATCGAGGAATACATCCAGCGTTTCATGGAAGGTGAAACGACGAATGCCGAGGAGCAAGCCATCTATCGCTTCTTCCACACCGAAGAGGTGCCCGAGCATCTGAAACCTTATACCGACATGTTCGCTTGGTATGAAGAAGGTATGCCCGAAGAAACGCTCCCTAAGTCTAAAACACGTCCACTTTGGAAACGTATTCCTTTGGAATTATGGAGCATGGGAATAGCCGCCATGCTGGTTATCGGCATCGGTTTGGGCATCGTCCTCTCCTTCGGTGACTCTACCAACGAAGAATGGTCGTGCTACGAAGGAAGCTATGTGGAGGTGAACGGCAAACGCATCACCGATGTAGAAGCCATCATGCCCATCATTCTCGAAACCTTGGCCGAAGCGGAGGAGATAGAAAAAGGCATCGAAAAACGCTTGGCCGAAGCCCGACACAAGGAAGAAGAAATTGAGAAAAGAGAAGAAATAACATTGAAAACCGATTAAACAAGAAGAACCATGAAAGTAACCCATCTATTGAAATGTATAATGATTGCCTTGTTCATTGGAATGAATGCATCACCCGCCATGGCACAAAAGAACATCGACAAAGTATTGGAAGAAATCGAAAGACGCAATGACGTGTCAGTCAATTCGGTCGTGAAACGCGACCCCAAAACCCGAAAGATTGTCAGCATCGTAAAGTCATTCAATCTTTCCAACCACTCAATGACAAGCAAACTTATCGAAGCTTTTGAGAAGGACGAAGAATACACCGTTACCGCCATCAAGGACATGCCTAAAGGAAGACGGAATGCTGTAGGAACATGCCTCACCTTCATTTTCCTGAAGGACAACGAGAAACGAACCTATACACTGAACGTCACTCCTAATGGTAAAATAAGCATATCTGCTATCATCAAGAAAGAAAAACAAAGGAAAGATTACTCTCTACACTTCGACAATGACCTCAACGACATGGATTTCGAAATACAAACCATGGACAAGGAGCAGATAAAAGAATTACAAAAGTCCATCCAAAAATCCTTGAAAGGACTGAAACTGAAGAACCTTACCCAACTGGAATTCGACAAGTTGGGTTGTACCATAACAGCAGACGAATTGGAAGTCCATCTTTGATGGCAGTGTCCAAAATATTGTGTAAATGAGAAAACAGGATCCAGGTATAATCTCCTATATCTGGATTCTGTTTTCA
>SUXY01000107.1 GCA_015060705.1 Bacteroides sp.
AAGATGTAAGCACCAGTCTTAGGAGACTTAACCATCTTGATAACCTTTGTATATGAACGACCTTCAGTCTTACCAGTCTGAAGTGTTGCAACTGCTTTCTTTGCCATGGTCTATAATTATTTAATTTCTTTGTGAACTGTTACTCTTTTCAAAATAGGATTGTACTTCTTCAATTCCAATCTTTCAGTGGTATTTTTTCTGTTCTTAGTTGTAATGTAACGAGAAGTTCCCGGCATACCACTATCCTTCATTTCAGTACATTCAAGGATAACCTGTACTCTATTACCTTTAGCTTTCTTAGCCATAGTCTATCTCTCCTATTAATTAACCAATAATTTTGATGCTTTTCCAATCACAATAGCCCTTTTCAACTGCTTCGTTCAGCGCTGCATCAAGGCCCTTCTTATTAATAACACGCAAGCCGTTAGCACAGATGTTCAGGCTAATCCAGCAATCTTGTTCTACATAGTAGAACTTCTTTGTAAACAAGTTCACATCAAAAGTTCTCTTGGTTCTTCTCTTAGAGTGTGAAACATTGTTGCCAATCATGGCTTTCTTTCCGGTAATTTGACAAATCTTCGACATTGCTATCTAATTTTTATAGTTTTATTCAATTACGTATTTCAAACGGAGTGCAAAATAACTACTTTTATTTTTAATAAACAAGAAAATCAAGAAATAATTGCTCTTTATTGCTCATTTTCTTGATTTTGGAACAATTTTTGCAGCATTTGAAGGGCATAAAGAGTCGCATTTTCGATATTTTTCTTGCGTCCTTCATCTCCGTTTGCTTTCATCGTAATGACTTTGTCGTGCATGGCTGCGGCAATCCAAACGGTGCCAACAGGCTTGTCTGGAGTACCACCTGTAGGGCCTGCAATTCCCGATGTAGCGACGGCACAATCAGAATTCATCGATTTCATCGCACCTTTAACCATTTCGATTACGACTTCTTCGCTGACAGCTCCATGCTTTTCGAGGATTTCAGGATTCACGCCAAGCAGATTCATCTTTACTTCATCAGAATAGGCCACGATGCCGCCTTTATAGAAATGCGAACTTCCTGGGATAGCTGTAATGACGGCCGCAATGTTCCCGGCTGTACAACTTTCAGCGGTTGCAAGGGTCAAACCTTCCTTCCAGAATTTATCGCTGAGTTCTTTGCTTAAAATTTTATTCTGTAATGACATATCATTGAAATGTTAAATGGTTACTCTTGAATAGGCTGGTTTGTCAATACTGCAGAAATCCTTGTCCTGGTATTTATAATAGCCTGTAATGGCAATCATGGCTGCATTATCAGTTGTAAAGCTGAATTTAGGGATGTATATCTTCCAGCCGAACCGCTTGGCATGGTCATGAAAGGCATTACGCAAACCGGTATTGGCAGATACCCCTCCTGCTACCGCTACTTCCTTAATCTTGAGTGCCTTGGCTGCTTTTCGGAGTTTGTCCATAAGGATATCCACTACAGTTGCTTCGAGCGATGCGGCCAAGTCTTCCTTGTGATTCTCAATGAAGTTAGGATCGTCCTTCAACCAATCGCGCAACGAATAAAGGAAGGAAGTCTTCAAACCACTGAAGCTGTAATTGTATTCAGGGATGTGTGGCTTACTGAAAGTAAATGCTTTCGGATTGCCTTGGCGGGCCAGACGGTCGATGATCGGTCCACCTGGATAGCCGAAGCCCATAACTTTGGAACATTTATCAATTGCTTCACCGGCTGCATCGTCGATGGTTTGACCGATAACTTCCATGTCGTTGTAAGCTTTGACAAGGATGATTTGAGAATTTCCACCCGAAACCAACAAGCAAAGGAAAGGGAATTTCGGTTGGTCGGTATCTTCTTCCGATTCTTTAACGAAATGTGCTAACACGTGGGCTTGCAGGTGGTTAACGTCAATCATAGGGATATTGAGTGAACGTGCAAGTCCTTTAGCAAACGATACGCCTACCAATAGAGACCCCATCAAACCGGGTCCTCTAGTAAAAGCAATCGCACTCAATTGTTCCTTTTCCACACCAGCTCTTTTCAAGGCTTCGTGTACCACAGGAACGATATTTTGTTGGTGAGCACGCGAAGCTAGTTCGGGTACTACTCCTCCATAAGATTCATGTACAGCTTGGCTTGCCACGACATTCGAGAGCAACACTCCATTACGGATAACGGCTGCCGAGGTGTCGTCGCATGACGATTCTATGCCTAAAATGATTGTATCCATGTCTTTATACCTTATTATATATTAGTAGGTCAGGATTTCAAGTCCGTTTTCGGTCATTACAAAAGTATGTTCCCATTGGGCAGAAGGAAGTTCGTCTTCGGTTACAACGGTCCAATCGTCTTCTTCATCCACAAATACTTCGTATGTACCCATATTGATCATCGGTTCAATGGTGAAGGTCATGCCTGGTACCAGCAACATGCCGGTTCCTTTCTTGCCGAAGTGTTCTACGTCGGGCTCTTCGTGGAACTCCACTCCTACACCATGACCGCATAAGTCTCTGACTACAGAGAAACCGTTTTTCTTGGCGTGCTTCTCAATAGCATTGCCGATGTCACCAACAAAACCGAAAGGTTTGGCTGCAGCCATACCGATTTCCAAACATTCCTTGGCAACATCTACCAGTTTCTTTTTCTCTGGAGATGTTTCTCCGATGATAAACATACGGGAGGCATCAGCATAATAACCATTCAGAATGGTGGTGCAATCTACATTGATAATATCTCCTTCTTCCAGAATTTCGTATTCGCTAGGGATGCCGTGACAAACAACCTCGTTTACGGAAGTACAGCAACTCTTCGGGAATCCTTCATAACCCAAACAAGCCGGAATGGCTCCATGGTCGCGGGTGTATTCGTAAACAAGCTTGTCGATTTCCAATGTGCTCATGCCTGCACGAATTTCTTTGGCTACCAAATCAAGCACTCCTGTGTTGATGATGCCACTCTTGCGAATGCCTTCAATTTGTTCGGGAGTCTTGATCAAGTCTCTGGTCGGTACTAAATGTCCTTTTGCTTGGAAAGCAAGGACTTTTTTATCTAATTCTGTCGGTTCCACGCCTTTAGGAACTCTCCAGTTGATTTTGTTTCTTCTCATCCTTTGGTCTTATACCTTTAAAATACAGCGACAAAGTTAGTAAAAACGTTCGTTACCACAAACAAAAACGAAAGGGCTTTGTTGCAAATCCAACTAATTTATTCTTCTTCGTCTGAAAAATCATTCAAGCTCAACATCTTCTTGCTTTCTTCTGAAGGAAGCGCTTCTACTTGTCGAAGTTTCCGTTCAATAGCTCGTGTGCGCTTACCCATGACCTCTTCCAATTGGTCGCCGGCACTTTGAAGATTCTTCTGTACCTTTTCCAGCATGCCTCCAAACTTGCCGAATTCGGTCTTGACGGCTCCCAAAACACTCCATACTTCGCTGGTACGTTTCTGGATAGCAAGGGTGCGGAACCCCATTTGCAAACTATTTAGTATGGCTCCTAGCGTTGTAGGTCCGGTTATGACAATCTTGTAGTCCTTTTGTAGAGTTTCGACCAATGCTGTCCGGCGAATGACTTCTGCATAAATGCTTTCGAATGGAAGGAACATGATAGCGAAGTCCGTAGTAAACGGAGGTTCAATGTATTTGTCATGAATGTCTTTTGCCATACGTTTGATGGTGTTTTCCAATTGTTTGGAAGTACTTTCCATTAAAGCAGAATCCCCGTCTTCGTAGGCATCGATGTATTGCTCGTATACATCTTTGGGGAATTTAGCATCGATTGGTAAGTATACCACATCCTTTCCGTT
>SUXY01000022.1 GCA_015060705.1 Bacteroides sp.
GTCGATGTAGCCTTGATACTTGATGAGCACTTCGGCTGCTTCGATGATTTCGTCCTTTCGGTCGGTTATCTTGTCGAGCATAGCCTTGAATGCCGGGATGTATTCGGCAATGCTTTCGATGGTGATTTGCGGGCGGATAATCAAGTCGATGAGCTTGCATCCGTGGGTAAGTGGGGCAGTACCCAACTTCACCAACGCATCATTAATCAATGCAGCTTTAATCGAGAATTTCTTCGTGAAATCGATGATGCCTTGTACGGCTTCACGCTTGCTACAAAGCATATCGTATCGGTCTTGTTTCACCAATCCGAGCTTGTAGGCGCGTTCGGTCAAGCGCATGTCGGCATCGTCCTGTCTGAGCAAGATACGATACTCTGCACGCGACGTAAACATGCGGTAAGGCTCATCTACGCCCTTGGTCACCAAATCGTCGATTAGAACGCCGATATAGGCTTCATCGCGGCCCAAAACAAATGGTCCTCCACCGTGGCAATTGATGTGTGCGTTGATGCCCGCAATGATGCCTTGTCCGCCTGCTTCTTCGTAGCCGGTGGTACCGTTCACTTGACCTGCCATAAAAAGGTTCTTGATGGCCTTGGTTTCCAAGGTATGCTTTAGTTGGGTAGGGTCGAAGTAATCGTATTCGATGGCATATCCCGGACGATAAATCACCAAATCCTTGAAGGCAGGAATCTTCTTTAAGGCAGCAATCTGAATATCCATCGGGAGCGATGAAGAGAAGCCATTCAAGTAAAGTTCGTTGGTGCTTTCGCCTTCCGGTTCTAAGAACAACTGGTGTTGCGGCTTGTCCGGGAAGGTCACAATCTTGGTCTCGATGCTCGGGCAATAACGAGGGCCGATGCTCTGGATTTGTCCGTTATAAAGGGGAGAATCCGAAAGGCCATTACGAAGGATTTCGTGCGATTCTTCGTTGGTAAAGCAAGTCCAGCAAGATAATTGTTTGAGTTTTCTAGGTTCGCTGATGAAGGAGAAACGATGGAAATCATTCTCGCCTTCCTGTATCTCCATGTGCTCGAAATGCACGCTCCGTGCATCGATGCGGACGGGTGTTCCGGTCTTCATTCGGTCGGCGGTGATACCATGGCGAGTGATGGATTCGGTCAGGTGATAGGAAGCAGGTTCGGCACATCGTCCACCGGCCAACATCTTTCGGCCTACGTGCATCAAACCATTGAGGAACGTACCTGCGGTCAGGATGACACATTTTGCCTGGAAGGTTACTCCCCAGCAAGTGGTCACACCCGTTACTTCACCGTTTTCTACCAAGAGTTCTTCCACGGTGTCTTGCCAGATATGAAGATTGGGAATGTTTTCCAATATCTCACGCCATGCCCAAATGAATTTACCTCGGTCGCATTGGGCACGGGGACTCCACATGGCAGGACCTTTCGAACGGTTGAGCATGCGGAACTGGATAGCGGTACGGTCGGTTACTAATCCCATGTATCCTCCCAATGCATCAATTTCTCTAACGATTTGTCCTTTGGCAATGCCACCTACGGCTGGGTTACAGCTCATCTGTCCAATCTTGTTCATGTCCATGGTGATGAGACAAGTCTTCGAACCCAAATTGGCGCTAGCAGCTGCTGCTTCACAACCGGCATGGCCGGCACCTATTACAATTACATCGTATTTAAAATCCATTGTTCCAATTCTTTTTACTTGGATGCAAAAATACGAAAAAGTTTGATATGTCATTCAGAGCGAAGCGAAGAATCTCGAATACATATACGTTGATGTTTCCGAGATCCTTCGCTTCACTCAGGATGACAAATGAATATTATTCAAAAACCTGTGACATGGAACGTCCTACCCATACTTGCGGACCTTCCAGACCGAAGATTTCAAGAACGGTAGGGGCACAGTCGAACTGCATCATACTTTCTTGGAATTCTCCATCTTTCTTGATACCCTTACCGGCAATGATAAATGGTGTGTTGATTTCTTCCAAGGTCTTGCCTCCGTGACCATGGTCGATACCTCCGTGGTCGGATGTCACAATGAAGATACAGTTCTCATAGATGCCGGCATCCTTGGTGGCTTGGATAATCTGGCCGATGTATTCGTCCAGCTCCTTCAGGTTGGCATAATACTCTGGAGTGTCATGACCTGCATCGTGGCCCACATGGTCAGGATTGTCGAAGATGAAAGCTCCCAAAACAGGCTTTTTTTCCTTGATGTATTTTACGGACATCTTCGCCATTTCGTCCGTATAAATCTTGCTTGGAGGAACCATTTCCTGATAGCTGGTAGAAAGGGTGTCGATGACATACTTGATACCGTCCCATTCGTAAATGCAACCGATTTCGGCTTCCGGTTGGGCATCTCTCAGGAGTTGGAACATGGTGGGGAAGATGTTGTTTTTCAAGATCACTCTTTCGGGTATTTCATGAGTGGCGGAATTCCAAGTGGTGTATCCGTGAAGTTCCGGACAAGCGCCCATGAACATCGATGCCCAGTTCACACCGCTCGATGAAGGAAGCACGGCACGCTTTTGGAGTGTCCAGCAACCTTCGGCCATCAGTGCCTTCACATTCGGCATGTCGGCCTTGTCTACACTATACGACCCCCATCCGTCGAGGCCGATATAAATCACATGTTCGGTAATTTGCTTCTTAGCTTCCGGTGCTTGGCTACACGATGCGAAAGCCACGATGGCCATCAGCAGAACAACCCATAAACTTAGTTTTCTCATGGTAATAAATATTTAAAGATTAATCATTGCCAGCGCCTTGTTTTCTTCTGCCTCCATGATTTCCCGTTCGCCCGGTCCCTTGTCGTTGATGCCACAAAGGTGGAGGATGCCGTGGATAATCACCCGATGCAATTCCCGTTCGTAAGGTTGTTCGAACTGTTCGGCATTGGTGCGCACGGTGTCGAGGCTGATGAAGAGGTCGCCCGAGATGCGGTTGCCTTCGGTGTAGTCGAAGGTAATGATGTCCGTGTAATAGTCATGCTCCAAGTATTGGCGGTTCACTTCCAATATCTTCTCATCGGAGCAGAAGATATAGGCCACTTCGCCCACCTTCTTGCCGTAGGTGGCGGCCACTTGTTTCACCCATTCGGTGGTTTCGCGTTTCTTGATAGGAGGCATCGCGATGTCCTCAGTCTGATAAGTAATCATAGCTTTTTCCTTTTTGGACAAAAGTAATGAAAAAAGCAGAAAAGTAAGAGTGCTTTCCTGACTTTTCTGCTTTTGACCTTTTCTTGAGTTGTATTTCTGGCTCCGTCGGAAGGAGACGAATTCAAATAGCAAATACAATCGATACTTTATTTCCTGTTGACTTTGGCCGGGATGTAGCGGAGCTGCAAGTATTGTTCTCCCGGCTCGATGTAGCCTTCATCGAAAAAGAATTTGGGGATGGTAAATACCGCCACCCGCTTCTTCAGATATTCCACTACCTCCGGCTCCTGCTTCTTGCAGAAGGACATGATGCGGAAGGTGCCGTCGGAATAGACATTCACATGCGCCTTGGCGGTGCGGATAAATCCGTATGACATCAAGCTTTCATTACCTGTCCGGTCAATCCATAAAATGGCTTTGGCGATTTCATTTTCGCATCCCAATTGTTCTTCTTCCATATCCGTATGGACGGTCTTGATTCCCTTGCAGGCGGATAGGGTCAATAATAATAGTAGGCAGAGCCAGATTCTGTTTTTCATCATAAGTGTTTTTATGGGTTTACGGATGCAAAGTTAAGGAAGTATTTTGAAAAAACTAATAAGTTTAGTTGTGCATTCTCTTGATTATGGATTATTAACAGAATACCTATGGTGTGCCAAAGGCCTATATTCCCGTTCCGGTGGTTCATAAATAAAAAAGCATATATTTGGCGGTAGAAGGCAAAAACGATATTCATTCCGCCAATTATAGGAGTTATATTTGGCGGAATGAATGCAATTTTATATCTTTACCGCCAAATATAAGAAGGCAGCTATGAATGTAATCGGCAGAAAAACAGAGATAAACGAATTGGATAGAATCATGGAATCGACAAGTTCCGAGTTTGTTATGGTTTATGGGAGAAGACGTGTAGGTAAGACGTACCTTATTCGTGAGTATTTTGCCAATCGTTTTTCTTTCTATGCCACAGGTATTGCACAAGGAACCTTGCAAGAGCAGCTGATGAACTTTAAGCTCACTTTATCGGTAACCGATGCTTCTATTGCCAACAACAATATCCGGAATTGGTTTGAGGCATTCGGGGCCTTGTCCCGGCATTTGGAGAAATCCAAGGAACGGAAAAAGGTCGTCTTTCTGGACGAACTGCCTTGGATGGATACCCCTCGCTCTAATTTCATTAAGGCATTGGAGCATTTCTGGAATACTTGGGCATCGGCCAGAAATGACATTATATTGATAGTGTGCGGTTCGGCTGCATCGTGGATGGTGAAGAACATCGTCAAGAACCACGGAGGATTGCACAATCGGTTGACTTGCAAGATTAAACTCAATCCTTTTACCTTGGCCGAGTGTAAGGAGTTCCTTCATTCGTTGGGCATCCGATGGGAAAACCGGATGATAGCCGAATGTTATATGGTATTGGGAGGAATTCCTTATTACTTGAAGATGCTGGACAAGCGACTGAGTCTGGCCCAAAATATCGACCGTTTGTTCTTTGCCGATTCTGCTTTGTTCGAGGATGAGTTTTCCAATCTGTATGCTTCGTTGTTCAGGAATTCGGCGGAATATGTACGGATTGTAGAAGTATTGGCCAAGAAGAAATCCGGTTACACCCGTGAGGAGATGTTGACCCAATTGAAGCTGAACGATGGAGGCGGTTTCACAAGAAGACTGGAGGAGTTGGAGCAATGTGGATTTATCCGTAAATATCACTCGGCCGGTGATGTGTCTGCCGTCTATCAGTTGATTGATTTTTATAGCTTGTTCTATTTCCAGTTCTTGAAAAAGGGCAGGAGCTATGACACCGATACATGGATGCATCTCGCAGGAACGCCTGCTTACCATAGCTGGTGTGGACTTTCGTTCGAGAAGTTGTGTCTGGTACATCTGCCACAGCTCAAGCAGGCATTGGGTATCTCCGGCATCCGGACAAACAGCTATGCTTATTATGGCAAAGAGGCGCAGATAGACTTGGTTATAGAGCGGGGCGACAATGTGGTTAACTTGTGTGAGATGAAATATGCGGAAGATGAATTTGTGATAACCAAGGCATACGCAGAGAAATTGCAGCAGAAGCAGGCAGTCTTACGCCAATATGTGAAACGGAAAAAGACCGTCCAGATGACACTGATTTCTGCCAATGGAGTAAAGCGGAATGAGCATTTCTATAACTTGATACAACAGAATTTCACTTTGGATATATTGTTCTGATCGGCCTTTTTGAAAAAACGCGTTTTGGTGCGAATGTCAAAGTGTGTTGAATATACAAATTATGCATCAATGTATAATACATCGATGTATAATTTAAAAGGTTTTCTCCTAAATGATTGGCAATTTATGTTCACTTCTTCAAATATTCACCAATCTTCTTCTTCAAGCTACCTTTACCATATCCCATCCATTGTTCGAGAACGATGCCTTCGGGTGAAATAAGCGTGTAGTTGGGGATGCCGCCTTGGTCGTATTGGGCATAGATACCGGCATTGCCTTTCAGGTCGTTCCAGTTGTTCCAGGTCATCGGATGTTCTTTGGAAGCTCTTTCCCAAACGTTCTTGTTGTCGGTGCTGATGCTGACGATGTTCAGCTTGTCCTTGTAGGTGGAGGCAAGCTCACCCATTTCGGGGATGGCCATGATGCAAGGACCGCAACCGCTTGACCAGAAGTCTATCAGGATGTATTTGCCTTTCAGCTCTGCCAGGTGATGCTTGTTGCCTTGCAGGTCGAAGAGGTCGGTTTCTGCCATTTCCTTGCCCACTTCCACGTGTTGGGGAGGGAAGAGCATGGTGTAAGCTTCTTGCGCCAATCTGTCTTGTTTCTGTTCTTCGGTCAGGTTATTGTATAGGGCGATGGCTTCTTCCTTGTAAGGATAGTCTTTGGTGTATTTGACAGACTGAGCCAATCCGCGGAGCTTGTTCATCCAGATGGCATCGACTTCTGTCTTTTTCATGCGTTGGATTTCATTGGCGTCAACTTGAATCATCAACTTGTTATTGATGTTTTCAAGGCTATCGTATTTTAATCTCAATGCGCCTCTTTCTTCTCTCGGAAGGCTCCTTGCTTGGGTAGATAATTCTTTTTGCAACACCGAGTTGCGTTGATATTCATCCCAAAGTTCTCGTGAGTCGTTCAGGTAGGCTTGCCAAATGGCATTTTCGGATGCTCCACCTTTTACTTCCCAAGTATGAATCAAGGGGTTTTCGCCTGTTACCTTTACGTAGTCACCGGCAGAAGCCCATAATTTTGTCCCCATTGTTGGGATTTGCTTGCTTCGGAAGCAGCCGAGGCTTAGTTCATCTTTCGCCAAGCTGTCCGGTTTGATCTTGAAATGGAATTTGCCACCGATGATGGTATCTGTGGCAATAGTTATGCCTACCTTGCCTTCCTGTCGGAAGAGGTTGATGATGGTACTGTCTTCCACGTTCTTCACTTCGCCCACAATTTCGTAGTAGTCTTTTGGTTGTGGCGATGCACATGCGCCCAATATCAGAGTTAGGCCTAATAACTTCAATGCTTTCATTTATTTAGTTTTTAAAATACAATTTCAATAGACGAGGATTGTCGTCTTCCAACATGTTTTCCAGCTTCTGATATTCCTCTTTCGGCAAAATGGACTGGAATGTTTCACGATTGTCATAGTGGATGTCAGTCAACAAATAGTCATTACCGAAATACAAAGGTGAATTCATGCGACATTCCTTTTCGTCCAAATAGTCGAAAACCAAGCCTTCATGGTGTTCTTTGTCATAAAAGACATGAGTAATCATTGGACGAGCACTCCGTCCTTCTCTTATTACAGACACATAATGATAAGCCGAATTTACATATTGATTTCCAAAACAGAAAGGTAAGATATTTGTTCCAATATCATCCAAAATCCTTCTATTCCTTTCATTCGGGTCGTCAAAGTCTAGATAATATTCCAATAATTCCGGGCTAATATTGTCCTCCCCGAAATCCCATACATAGGCTGGAACCAATCTATCAGGAGTTATTT
Organism: Bacteroides sp.; assembly: GCA_015060705.1. GTDB lineage: Bacteria > Bacteroidota > Bacteroidia > Bacteroidales > Bacteroidaceae > Phocaeicola. The sequence goes on from SUXY01000022.1 coordinate 7,140, forward strand.
CATACACCTCATGCCGCAGACTAACAGAAAAATAACTTTTATCTTCATAACGATGAAAAGGAAACTGTTTACGATGATTGAATATGTCATCATCATTCCAAAAACTGTTTATGGTATCTTCAGTAAACTTATTCAACAGAAGCACACAATCGTCTTCTTTTTTCATGCAAGACCAGGTAGCAATCAAACTATCACCAACCAATGACACTGAATAATAATGGGGGCGGTCAGGAAACATGACATCCTTTTTAAAATTTCCATTCAAATCATATTGTTTAGTTTGTCCAAAAACGTTCATGAAATAGATGTCGCCATGCAATGTATCAACAAGACAATCATACATGTTCAAATATTCATCAGGACCTTGTCCACGACGGCCTATTCTTTTCACGAACTTACCTTTTGCATCAAAAACAAATAATTTCTGAACACCCCAGAAGTCATAGACATATAATAAGTCTTTAAAAGGGAAGATTCTTTCAGGCCATACCATCAAGCCATCACTCACCGTTTCCAACGAAATAATTTCCGCATGGGAGAAAATCTTTTCAAAAGGATTTACTTTTTCATCCAAGTCCACTTGATATACTTTCCCTTCCTGGTCTTGTTGGTTAGAGTTGCTACAAGCACTGGCAAACAGTATGATTGTCACAATCCAATAAATGTGTATTTTCATCTTTTTGTTCTTTATGGCTTGTAATAATTCTTTTGTCAATCAAGGAATAAACTTCACTAAACAAGGATTGTCGTCTTCCACCCGTTTCATGACTTTGGCCTTTTCGGTTTCGTCGAGAACCGGAAGCAGAAGTTCCAAATCTTCCGTCGGAATCAGTTGGTAAAGGGCTTCTTCGGTCGTCATGTCCGGGCGGATGGCAAGTCCTTCGGTGGTCTTCTTGAAATAGAAAGAACGTCCGGTTGCTTTCTCGTAGTAAAGGCTGAAATAATTTTTGGCATAACCTTTTTCATCTATTTCCCCAAGTATGCCAAGAACATTGGTGAAATAGTACTTGTTGGTCTGCCCTTGTTTAAGCAATGTATAGGGAACACCTCCCGTTTTTCTCATTTCTTTCCATTCTTCCTCTTTGTCTACAGGTGTCAGGCCTTCCAATCGCGAACGGACAGATGACGCATCGTAATTGTCTTCTCCGAAATCCCATTCGTAAGCGATTCGTAAACTGTCGGAGGTCACTTCATATACTTGTCGGTCGATGGAAGGCGTGAAGTAAACCTTGTCCTGATAGACATAAGAGAAACCGCCGGATATAGCCCAATTGGAGGTTTTATGATCTCTCCATAATCCTTTGATTAGTTTAGCCGAGTCCGCATCCAATATACACATGGCATCGCTTTCGATGTCTGTACTTCCTGACCATGAAAGGAGTCGATTGTCGTCCAAAAGCTGTAGGTTGTGATATGCCAATCCTTCCGGCATATTCATCTTCCGTACAAAACTTCCATCCGTCCGATACAGATAAAGCATACCCAATGGCGACATCATATAGACCAAGTCCTTTTCCGCATCAATGTCCATGTCGTAAATCAGGTACGGGTATTCTTCGGGGCCTTGTCCTTTCTTTCCGATGGTATGAAGGAAATTTCCTTCGGCATCGTATACCAAGATATTGATGTACGTAAAGCCTGGGTAATCTTCATTCAGGATGTAATACTTATTGTTTACTTTTCGGATTCGATGCACATGATCCATCAGGGCCGTATCGTTTGTTTCCAATGGAATGACCTCGATTCGGCTGAACAAGTCTTTGAGTGAAACTTCCGTTTCCTTCAAGGTTGCTTTCAATACATTATCCCCGGTTTCTTTTGTCTGCGAGGAACAGGCTGCCAGTATCCATGTAAGCAGCAATAGATAAAAACATTTGTTCATGGATCGTTTGTTTTTATTTGAAATACAATTTCAATAGACAAGGGTTGTCGTCTTCCAGCATGTTTTCCAGCTTCTGATATTCCTCTTTCGGCAAGATGGACTGGAATGTTTCACGGTCATCGTACAAAACATCGGTCAGAAGATAATCATCTCCGAAATAGAGTGGAGGATTCATCTTACAATCCTTTCCGTTCAGAAAATCAAAGACCAATGCCTTTTCTTTTTCTTTGTGGTAGAAAACATGGCTCATTTGGGGTCTCATCCCTGTTTCCCGTTGAAGGGCAAGATAGCTGTAAGTCTTGTTTTGGGCTTGTTTGTCCAAGATAAAAGGCAATCCTTCTGTACCTATATCGTCGATTATTTCATTGTTTCTATCATTACTGTTTTCAATTGAAAGGTAATATTCCAACCGACTTTCGCGGATATTGTCTTTCCCGAAATTCCATAGATAAGCAGGTTTTAGGCCAGATGTGGTAACTTCGTATACTTGTTGGCGGAGTGCTGTGGCAAAATAAGTCTTTCCGCTGTATCGGAATAAAGCTTTTTCATGATTTTGATTGTCAAACATCCGATCGTCATGCCAATCGCTTCGAAGTGAATCTCCTGTTGTTTTGTTTACAACCAGGACTCCACCATCTTGTGGTTCCAGACAAGACCAGGTGGCCACATGATTGTCGTCTAACAACTCCATGCAATAATAATTCGGACGAGCTGGAAGTTCTACTTCATCTTTGAAATTTCCATTTAAATCATAACGTTTGATTCTGCCGAATATGCTCAACATATAGATGTTGTCATGGGGAGCATCCACTACACAGTCGTACATGCTGATGTATTCCCCGGCTCCTTGTCCATAACGACTGATTCTACGTTGGTATTGACCGTTCTGTCCAAAAACAAATAGCTTGTGTTCCCATAGGTCGTGTACATAGAATTTATCTTTGGCGGGATAAACTTTTTTAATCCAGACAATCAAGCTCGAATCCACTGTTTCCAGCGGAATAATCTCTGCGTGGGAGAAAATCGTTTCTAGTGGATTCACCTTCTTTTCCAAGTCCACTTGATATACTTTTTCCTCTTGGGCTTGTTGGGGAGAGTTGCTACAAGCGCAGGCAAACAGTATGATTCCCAAAATCCAATAAATATGTGCTTTCATGATTTTCCTTTCGTTGTTTAATCCTTCAATACCGTCTGACTGAAAATCACTTGCTGAGGCTTGTAGAGATCTCTCAACAAACGACGTACTTCGTTCACATTTTCCATCTTCTGGTCCTTGGTGGCACGGAACCCTATACGTACATATTCGTCTTGATTCAAAGAATGGGTAGCTTGCTTCACGGCATCGGTCAATTCTTGCGCGGTGAAGTTCTTCAATGGACGTGTCTTGGGGTCATTGAAGGAGATTTCGATGCCATAATAACGTTTTATGCCCTCTTCATTGGCATGGGCATACGAAGGCTCGTTGATGAATACCAATGGAGTGAGATTGTTCTCTTCGTATGCTTCCTTGATTTCGTTCAGATAGGAACTAGCCAATGTCTTGTCTGTGTGAGCTTCGTAAGAGAAGCCGATGCAATGCATCTCTTCTTCGGTGCTTTGTTCAATCAAGTACAGCACATCGCCAATTGCATTTTTGACATCTTTGGGAGACTGGATAGATTTGTCCTTGAAGTAGACCATGTTGTCATTGTCCATAATGAAGGAATGGACAAAGCCGTCTCTCACTTTGGAGAAGTCATACTTCTTGATTTCCGACTTGAAATACTCCTTGTAGTACGCTAGGGATTCCGTTTGTTCTTCCACTTCGGTGAAAAGGAGCATGGCTCCTGTTACGACTGGGACAGCTATCAACCATTTCAGCCGTTCCCATCCGTTCGATTTTTCTTGAATCATCATAGTAATACGTTTTTTAAGTTTGGTGTGGTTAAAGCCGTTGGCAATGGTGTAGAGCTTGGGGCCAACTGCTTTCTTCACTAATAAAATTTGATATTGCGTTGCATCGATGCCTTGGCTGATGACTTTCTCGTCCGCTTCGAACTCATGGAGTTGTTTCAGCTCCGTGCGGATGAGCCACACCATCGGGTTGAACCAATGGAGGGCATGGACGAAGGTCATGAAGAGAATGTCGTAGGAATGTCGGCAGAGGTAGTGCATCCGTTCGTGTACCAGCATTTGCGGATAGTTGCGGTAATCTTCCTCGCTGATGATGATATAGTTGCTCCAGCTGAATGAAGGAGTCTTGTCCGGGAGGATGACGAGCCAGCATCCGTCCTTCCATTGCTTGGGATGGGTGACTATCAGCTTCCACACTTCCTTGAACGAACGGACCACCATTGCCAGATAGATGAGTACTCCCAATAGATAGATACCCAACAAGGCCATGGGCAGGATAGGAGCAGAGACGGATGTCCTTACCTCTTGTATGGGGAGTTCCAAAGTGGAATCCGTTTGAACTTCTTCGGGAGTGCGGAGGACAAGTATCTCGTCCAGCACTTGCATGGGGAGCTGCATACCTTCCACTTCTTCTACCGTGAGGGTATAGCAAGGCAGAAGCATACACACGACGCTTCCTAGCAACAACATCCATCGGTTCAGCCGGAAGAAAGTGGTGCCACGCATCGTTATCAGGAAGAAGGCATAGAACAAGCCCAGATAGACAGTGCTTTTCAGGAGGTAGATAAGGAAATAAGACATACCCAATCAGTTTTTACGGTTCTTTTCGATTTGGTCAATGAGTTCTCTCAGTTCGTCCAAGTCCATCGCTTCTTCTTCGATGAAGTGCGAGACCACACTGGTATAGGAATTGTTGAAGTATTGCGAGATGACCGCATTGAGGGCTGAGCCTTTGTATTCCTTTTCGCTGATGAGCGGATAGTATTGAAAGGTGTTCCCCATTGGTCGTCGTCCCAGGAATTTTTTTTCTTCCAGGAACTTCACTTGGGTAGCCACGGTGTTGTAATGAGGCTTCGGGTCGTCGTAATAGTTCAACAAATCGCGGATGAACATGTCTCCATGTTTCCAGAAAAGCGTCATTACTTCTTCTTCTTTGGTTGCCAGTTTCTTCATCATCATTGCAAGTGTTTATGGTTTACGGATGCAATGATAAGAATAAAAATCCGAATAACCTACTAAATGGTTTAGGAGAACTCCTAAATTTAATAGGATTTAACGGATTATGAATGGCTTTCTTGTTTGAATGGCGGAAACGATTGCTTTTTCAATGTAAAAATAGGGAGGAAAATGAAGATTCCTACGATAGACATAGCCAATCCGCCAATGGTTCCAGCTGCCAATGGGAACCAAAAAGCTTCCTTGCCTGTACCTACCATAAATGGGATGAAACCAAGAATGGTAGAAACCACGGTCAAGAAGATAGGTACAATCTTGGCATTCCATGCCTTGACAAAAGCCCGGACAGGTACAAGTTTCGGGAAACGACGACGTACTGCATTGTATTCATTCAGAATATAGATGCTGGCATTCACCGTAATACCGCAGAGCAAGACAAACGAAGCAAAACCGCCTTGGTCGAAGTTCAATCCGAACAAGTAGAAGGTCAAGAAGACACCGATATAAGAAATCGGTATTACAAAGATGATTGCCAACGGCTGCTTCAACGAGTTGAACAGGATACTGGTTGTAAAGAAGATGATGGAAATCACAATCAGCAACAAGGCATATTGCTTGTTGTCCTTCTTGCCCCAGGACCAACTTTGCTGTTCGTCTTCGGCTACATAACCCATTGGTAGTCCGGCATTGAATTCTTCCAAATCCTTCTTCAATAGTTTCCGTCCTTGCTCACCGGAGCCGATGTATTCATATTGCAGGCAAAGGCGATACTGCTGGTCTTCTTTCGCTACCTTTTGAGGCGATGCCCCTTTTTCAACTGTAGCAAAATCGGCCAACTTATAGTTCTTTCCGTTGATCTGGAAAGGAATGTTTGCCAAACTCCATACATCGTATTCACTGCTTTGATGGGAAGTAAGTCTCAACACTTCCGGTTGGTTGTCATACACAATCGTTCCACATGAAATATCCCTTCCGAAGACTGGCCGTAAGGCAGTAAACAATTGCATACCTGTGATGTTTTCTTTTGCCAACCGATGCTTGTCCAAGTCGAGGAAGAACTCGCTATAGTCATCCTTCCACCACGAGAATTCGGAGTTGATAGTTACTTCCTTGATACGACGATGTCCCAAGAGCTTTTCTTTCAGTTTCTCGCCCCAATAAGCCAGTTCGTCGTAATTGTAACCATACATCTTTACCCGGAAGCTACCGGCACTTTCCCGTACATCGTTGCTGAAGCCTTGGTCTTGCAAACCATAAACTCCCCAACTTCCTCCGCCTAATTGAAGCGCCTTGCTGATAACATTCGCTTTCAGCGTATAAGGGAAGCCGCTATGTTGATGTTCCTTGGTGAAATATACCTGAATGGAAGCCCTACGGGAACTGTAAATGGAAGTTTGGAATTGCTTGATTTCCTTGAACTCTGTCAAGTAGGTTTCCATTTTCTTGATCAAAACATTCATTTGTTCCAACGTAGTACCATTAGGCATAGTTGCCGTTATGGAAAGAACAGTTTCTCCTTCGTCCCGATTGAAATAGCTACCCGAATAAACCTTGTCTACAAACAGACGCAAACTTCCACCCAAAGCCTTGTCCACAATCGGCTTTACTTTTTCTTTGTAGGTGGAATTGTTGAACACCTTGTTGTAATATTCCGCAACGATTCCTTCTCCTTCCATTTTCTCCGGCAAGAGGAAAACGGGGAGACCGAAAGCCAGTACCAACAAGATACAAGCCAATACCCGATAACGGCAGAACCAACCAATGAGTTGCTGATACACCCGGCTGATATATACTGCAGGACGTTTTACCCAACTACGTAACTGCTTCTTTTTTGTATCTATCAACTTGATTTTTTCAATCATGGCAGGCACAAAGAATAGAGCTACAAACAAGGATACCAACAGGTTGATGATTACCACTGCTGCAAAGTCCTGCAAATCCAAACGTAACTTATCATCCAGGAAGAAGATGATGACCAATGCACCGACAGTAGTCAGCGTAGCTGCCAGTACCGATACAAACGCTTTCAGATTATGGCGATTGCGGATGTGGTCAGTCATCACAATGGTATTGTCGATGACCAGATTCAGTGAAATGGTAATCCCTGCCAAGGAATAGAGTTGCATTTCTAGCCCAAAGGCATAATAGAAGATAAAAGCGATGGCGATGTTCACTGACAAGCTGGTTACAATCAAAAAGAGATAACGCAAGTTCCAAGTGATCAATGCTACAAATACCAATAGGATCAGGATAGTCAATCCGGTACGGAAATAGATTTTGTCCAGTTCTTTCTGGATGTATTCCGTCGCATCATAACCGATGTGTACTTCATATCCGGCAGGCATCTTCTGCTCCAGTTCGAACATCTTCTGCTTGACTTGCTTGCTTAACTCCAATTGGTTGGCGGTTTCTTCCGCTGTCAGGTTCAGATAGATGGAGTTCAAGCCATTGATACGATAGTAGCTGGTTGGTTCGGCTTCGACATGCATCACCTTGACCAGCTTGTCCAATCCCACCAAGGTTCCGTCTGCCGTTTTCAGGCGGATGTCACCCGGATGGAATTCCGTTTCTTTTCCGGTGGCGGTACGGACCAAACGAATCCACTCTCTGCCATTCGTGCCTTTTTCGATGGAGCAGATGCCCAGGAATTCCTTTTCATAATGTCCGGAAATGGCCGATTGGATATCCGATAAAGTAATTCCCAATTGGGAGAGTTGTACATTGTCGTACTCCAATTGCCATTCCATGGGAGTAGCACCTGTCAAGTCGACCTTATATACCCCTTTCAACTGTCCCAATACCGGCTTGATGTTTTCTTCGGCATAACGCTGTATTAGGAAGGGAGCCGACGGAGCATTCAGCGTGTAGGTCATGAAAGGTCGGGAAGCATTGGTATTCGAACGGCTTGCATGAATTTGTGGATAGCTTACTCCTTCCGGCAATTGCGGCCATGTCTGACGTACGATGGTCGATACCTCGAAACGGGTGGCATCCATATCGGCATGCTTATCCATTTCCAAGGTAATGCTTCCGCTTCCATTGTCCGAAGTGGAGTTAATACCCTTCACACCTTTCACACGGCTCAGCATCGCTTCTAAGCGGCTGGTTACTTCCGCTTCGATGACACGCGACGAATTGCCCGGCATGGTGAACGATACCGTCAGTCCCGGAAGCGTTCGCGAAGGCGAAAGCTTTACCGGCAATAGCGGCATTAACGCCAAACCGACCAGTGACAGACAGACGAATGTCACAATCAGCGTAAAAGGGGAAAAGGTTCTTATCTTGCTCATTTGTACATGCTATTATCAAAATCGAATCTGTCCGACAAGGATAGACCGCTTTCGAAATCGTGTAAGGTTAATTTACGGATTTTATAATAGTTCAACCAATAATTCTGCAAGGCCGAAATGTAATTCTTCTGCGCTTCCTGCTGACGATTGAGCGAGAGAGTCAAGCTGTTCACGTCTGCTTTACCGATAATGAAACGCTGACGGGTCTGTTCATAAGCCATTACAGCCAAGTCCAAGGCTTCTTCCGCACTCCTGATCAGGCGTTGCTGGATATTGAAGTCGCTCACCGTCATGGTCACTTCCTCTTCCAGTTTCAGCTCTTCCTGACGCGCGGCAATCTTCACCACATTCAGGTTGTTTTTGGCCATGTTGTACTTCCCTTTCCGTACCCCCCAGTCAATCAACGGAATGGATACGCTGATGCTCACCAAGTCCTGTTGCAATGGTTTCCGATAGACATCCTTGAATTTTTCCGCTACCTGGTTGAAACCCACACTGGCGTTGAGGCTGGCATTGAAACGGGATTCCACTCGGGTACGGTTCACATCACGTTCCGCTTCCAGGATGTTCTGTTGCTGTTGCAAAAACTCCGGATTGTTCATCTTTGCCTTTGCCAATGCCTCATCCATCGGAATTTCCATGCCTTGCGGACGGCTTGGCATATCCAGTTCTATCTGTGTATTCTTGTCCATGTTCAGGAACGAAGCCAAGGCAAACATGGCTCTCTTCAAGGCTATTTGTGCATTCTCCAAGGTATTTTGTGCATTCACTTTGTCCAGTTGCAAGGTCAGCAAGTCGGCTCTGGAGATCGCGGCTATCTTGTGACGTTGCAGACCGATGCTGTACAGTGTGTCGGTAGATGCCACATTCTCTTTGGCCAACTGATAATCGGCTTGCGCCATAGCCAGATTGAAGAAGTAAGTCACTGCTTCTTCCGATACCACTTCGGTGTTATAGATAAATTCTTTCTTCACCTTTTCGAACTTCAGCGGTTCTATCTTGCGGTCCCAACGGAAGGGGTTGTAGCCCAACAAGCTTTGGGAATAACCGATACGGAACGGCACACTGGAGAATTGGGTGGACTTGGTTTCACCGAAGTTGCGCATATAGTCCAGATCCGAATCGATGTAGAAGGTACCACCGGTCAAGTCGAAGTTCTGCTTGATGCTCAATCCTCCACTGGCACTGAACATTTGTTGTTCACGATACACGTCCGTATCCGTATTCGAGTCGTAACGTTGGGTGATGTAGCGGTAGTATTGGGCTGGCATCAGGTTCAGTGTCAGACTTGGCAATCGGTTGGCTTTGTAGGTACGGTACTCCCAATAACCGGACAAATACATGTTTTGGTAACGGAAGGCCGACAAGGAACTGTCGTTTGCCAGTTCGATGGTGCGCTTCAAGTCCAGTTTGATAGGTTGCTGGGCTTGAAGGGGTAATAGGAATAATGTAGACAACATTATTGCAATCACTACACGACTTCTTATTGTATTATGCTTTTTCATGCTTACGATAAATAAACCAATAAATTAACGGAATAATGAACAGACTGACCAATGTACCCAACAGCATTGAACCAATCATTGCAATGGCGAGCGGCTTTTGTAGTTCCGAACCCATGTCGTGGGAGAAGAGTAGCGGTACCATCGCCATAATGGTGGTCAATGAAGTCATGATAATCGGACGCAAGCGTCGTACGCCAGCTATATGGATAGCCTCCATCAATGGAGTGCCTGATTTGCGAAGCTCATTGATGGAATCCAGTTTCAAAATGGAGTCATTCACTACAATACCACAAGTCACAATGATACCGATGGCCGACATCAGGTTCAGCGTATGGCCGAACAACCACAATGACGTCAATGCAAAGGCAATGTCAATCGGGATTTCCACCAACACAATCAATGGCTGGAGGAAGCTCTCGAACTGTGCACACAGAATGAAGTACATCAACAGGATAGACACGAACAGAATGATGGCCAGTTCGCCAATCATCTTTTCATTCGAGAAAAAGCTACCCGAGAAGTCCACTTCCCAACCGTCCGTTTCCTGTATCACCTGCTCAATGTCTTCCATCAGCTTCGGGGCATCCGTCACTTCGAAGAAGCTTACCGGTATGTATTCCCCGTTCTTGCCGGCCGTAATGCTCTTCAAATCTTCAGAAGGCATCACTTTCACCAGACTGCTGACAGGTACATAGTCTACTTCTCCCTTTGCATCGGGCTGTGTTTGTACCAAAGTGGTACTCAGAATATCGTTGATGGTCCGTTCTTCCCCGGCGATTCCTACCGGCAAGTATTGCTGATAAGAACGCAAGGTTGATACCTTGTTTTCTTTGAATGCCGTGCGTAGTGTACGGGTCAACTCATTGTAGGACACGTTATAGAGCAACAACCGTTCACGGTCCACCACCAGATTCATCTGGTTGCGGAAAGCGATACCCTCGGTTGACAGTCCGGTACAGTGTTGGATTTCTCCTTCCAACTGTTGTAAGGCGGCGGGATCGGGAGCCTGTGAACGGTTCTCCGGATTGAGCTGCGCTACGATATCGGCTTCTCCAGTCACGAAGAGTTTTTCGAAAATGGTTTCCGGTGGTGAGAAAGTCAGCACGGCCAATGGATACTTTTCTTTGACCTTCTTGCTCAGCAATTCCTGCAAAGGAGCAATGCCCGTTGGTTCTTCGGTCTTGAAGTACAGTTCCGCTTCGGTAGCCGAGAGTTCACTGCCTCCGTTTAAGATATAGTCCTGCATACCCACGTAGGCGGTATGTTCTTTTACCTGTCCGTCAGTCTGCTCCATCAGTTCGTTTACCCGCCGACGGTTCTCGTCCACATGGATGTTCTCGTTCCATTCTATCCGCATCACCAGCTCGTTCTGTTCGATTTCTGGCATGCGTTCTTTGTCCAAATAGAAAAAGAGGAAGACACACAGTGGGAGAGTAGCTAAGGTCATTCCGATACTCAGGCTCTTATGGGAGAATACCCAGTCGATACCCTTATCATAGAAATGTTCCACCTTATCGTTCTTTTCCCGATTGTCGAACCGTTTCGATAGCCAACTTTTGCTCCGGATATCCATGCGGTAGAACAACAGGTAGAGTACTGGTAACAACATGACACCGGTGATGTACGAAACGAACAAGCCGGCAGCAATCGAAAAGGCCTGGTCCATAAAGATAGCTCCTGCGATACCGCTCATAAAGATGAGCGGAACGAACACTGCTATGGTCGTCAACGACGAACTGAGCATCGGGGTAATCACTTCCGTAGTACCGGCCACACAAGCCCGCTTCAATGAATATCCCTTTTCCCGATATTGCGAAATGTTTTCTGTCACGATGATGGAGTTGTCAATCATCATCCCTACTGCCAGGATCAAGCCTGAGAGTGAGATGACATTGAGCGACACCTTGAAGAAATAGAACAGGAAGAAGGTTATCACCACCGAAACCGTCATGCTGAGACCTATCACTATTGGCGAACGGACATCGCCCAAGAAGTAAATAGCCACCAAGAATATCAACAGGAAGCCGATGGTAAAGTTGTCTTGCAAGTTCGATATGGTATAGTCCAACAGTTCCGTTTGGTTACGGCACACTTCGAAATCAATATCCGGATAAAGCGACGTGAAATAATCGGTCGTTTCTTTCAGCTTCGCCTTCATGTTGTCCATGTTCTCGTCACTTTGCTTGATGATGGCCAAGGTTACAGCCCGTTTGCCACCGGCTACCGACAAACCTTGTTCCTTCTGCGACACCACTGCTACCTTACAAAGGTCTTTCAGTTGCATCAGGCGATCTCCCTTACGGATATGGATATTCTCTACATCCTCCGGTGTACGGAGCAAGGTAGCGATACGGATGTTGTATTCATAATACCCGTCACGTACCAACATGCTACCCGGTTCCACATTGTTGGCAGCCAAGGCATTTTCCAGGTCGGCAATGGTAATGCCTGTGATGGAAAGCTTCTCTTGATCTGGAACAATCTGAAGCATGCGTCCCGGTACCCCGGTAATATCTGCCATGGCTACTTCGGGCAATTGTTCGATGCGGCGCTTCACCACATTCTCCGCCAGTTCGCACAAGTTCAGGAATTGCTGTTCGTCCGCCTCTTCGTAAGGGCGGTCGTTCTTCAGAGTCATGTTCAGGTAGAGCACCGGAATATCCGTTGCACTTGCCTTGATAGCCTTGGGACGCTCTGCCTCCTTCGGTAGACTGTTCATGGCAGCATCTATCTTTTCATTCACTTCGATGAATGCCAGGTCGGTATTCACCCCGAAGTCGAACTCCATGCGGATGATGCCTGCACCATCGCGGGTCTCGCTCTTGATTTCCCGGAGTCCTGCCACTTGCAGCAACTGTCGGCGCACCGGAGCTACCACCGTATTCTCCAGCTCGCGGGCGGATGAGTTTTCACCCGATACTTGTACCGTAATCTGTGGAATGGCGATATCGGGCAGTAACGATACGGGCAACGTGAAGTACGTCACCAGTCCGATGATGAAACAAGCCGTAAAGGCCATCAGCACCGCAATCGGTCGTTGGATTAGGAATTTTACCATGGTGGATTATTCAATAATTTTCACTGGAGTTTCGTGCGCCAAATTCACATTTCCTGTTGTAATCACCGTCATGCCCTCTTGCAATCCATTGGCTTCCCAATCCACGAGGGTACATTCCGTCATGTTTTCCAAGCCGGTAGTAACATAGTTCCAGAGAGCAATGCCGTCCTTTACGGTAAAGAGTACTTGCTTGCCTGAACGGAGTACGATTGCTGTCTTAGGCACTACTATTTGGTCCGGAACCGAACGCTTCACGTTGATGCGCACATTCATCCCATCGAAAAGTTTATCGCCTCCGTTCACCTGTGCTTTCACGCGTACCATACCGTTCTCGTCTACCAACGGATTGATTTCGCTGATGCTTCCCGTCCGTTTTCCGGCTGCCGATGCATATGGAGTCACCTCTACTTGGTCGCCTACCTTTATCAATGGCAACTCGCTTTCCAATACGGTAAAGTCTACTTCCATGGCTGAGGTACGGATGATCCGACAGAATGGTTCTCCGCTCTTGGGCATGTTGTATGCTTTGTCGAAAAGGTTGGCCACCACACCATCGAAAGGAGCGGTCAGCGTAGCTTGTTCCAATTCATGTTGGGCTGATTCGTATTGGGCTTTGGCCTGTTCATAACCGCTCTTCACCTTCGCCAGTTCCAGTACATCGGCAGGCACGGCATTCAAGTTGTCGGGGGCATATCCCTGACCTATCAGTACATCCTGCATTTCCAGATTAGCTTGTGCTAATGAGTTTTTGCTTTGTGCCAAGGCATTGTTTAGCTTGAACAGATCCAGTTCTGCCAACTTCTGTCCCTTTCGTACAAAAGTACCGTTTTTTACATATACTTTTGCCACTACTTCCTGTGTGCGGAAATAGAGGTCGGCATGTTCTCTGGCCATTATCTTACCATTGCTTACCAGTTCGTGATTAAAATCCCCTTTGGCAAGCTTCATTACGGTCACTTCATTCACTTGTTGCGGAAGAATCGTTTCTACTCCTTCCTTTTCCGTGTTTTCCGTCTTTGTACCCGAACAGGCGGCCAGCATTATCAATGCCAGACATCCCCAAACGTGTTTTTTCATGCGTTATCTGTTTTTTACTTTTCCGAACCTTTTCTGATTTCTTTCAACAGCTCATCCAGCTCCTGCATCGACAGGTTATTTTCCTTCACAAAGAAGCAGGCCAATGCCGGGAACGAATTATCGAAATATCGTTTGATGAAATCCTTCAAATGATGATGTGAATATTCTTCCTTCTTCAGGAGTGGATAATAGATGTAACCCCGTCCGGTGGTCGGTTTGTGTCCTACATACCCTTTCTCTTCCAGAAGGCGGATTACGGTGGAAACCGTTGTTCGTGACGGACGTTTGCTTTCTTCCATACAAGCCAATACATCCTGCACCGTTCCTTCTTTCAGCTTCCACAGGAGCTGCATCATCTGTTCTTCTGCTTTTGTCAATTCTACCATCTTCATTCCTTTTTTAGATACCTCTGCTAATATATGACTATTTTTTTAGTCAACCAAGGTTTTAACGGTTTTTATCATTGATACTAGAAAAACTTGATATCTGCTTGCACTCCTGCAACCCTGTTCTCAAGGAGTGATTATTTCTGCTTTTTCAGTTTCTTCACAGCCGATTCCAACGATTCCGTCGGCTCGATGATGTTGTAATCCTTCCAGAAATCTTCGTTCCAATAAGCTTCTACCACATCGTAGAAGACTTCCCGTTGTTTGAAGGCATCCTTACTCTTGATGCGTTCTTCCGGTTGCTCCGTGCGGTCTACCATAACCATTTCCGAGCAGGTAGTGAACGAAGAGGAGAACAAACGTTTTTTCCAATCACACTTGAAACGGATGTCGTTACGGATATAGTTCAGGTGAGGTTTTTCGTCCTGAAAGCGATAGGAGACTAGATAGGAGATGCGTTGAGGCTTGAAACGAAGTCCCGCAGGCTTTTTCCGAAGAATGGATTTGGTGGCTTTCTCCCTGTCCGACAAGTCCAACTCGAATTCGGCACGGGTGAATGCCAACGTTTCCTGATCGATGTACAAGACACCTTTGTATAAAGCCACTTCCAGCTTCACCATAGGGTGGAAGTGAACCACGTATTGCATCCGGTTGTCGATGCTGACCGGAATGCCCATTTCGAACCGGTAACAAGGCAGCATGTTGTAACTCAGCAGTTCTTCTTCATTCTTAGCCAAATCCAGGTAGACAGGCATATTCGGTCCTCCTGCAATCTTCACCGCCAAGGTATCCTTTCTTCTTTGACTGGCCAGTCGGCGTCCTTTCTGGAGCTGTACTCGGTCCAGATAGATGGAGCGGTTCTTGTAATCGGACTTATAGACATCCATCACCGCTTCGGAGATGCCGATGTAGCGGCTTCCTTTCTGAATGGTTTCCCGATAGAATGCCGAAAACATCTGGTTCTTGTCCGAATAACTTTGTGGGATTTGTTGAATCGCTTTTTCCACCAATTCACGAGGGTTTCCTCCGAAAACGTTGACGTCTTTCAAAGTCAAGGTATGTGGAATCATCCAGATGGTCAGACGTTTCTTGTCCGTGTCCAGTTCATCTCCCGATAAGCGTACGTTCAGATAACCGACATGTGATATGACTAGTCCCTTACCCGTATCGGCTTGCGACAGTTTCAATGAGAATTCACCATCGGCATTGGTAATAGTACCTACATTGCTTCCGATGACGGATACATTGACATTGGCCAATGTCCGGTGGCTTTCCTTATCTTTCACTACACCATTCACGATGAGTTGACCGAACAGGAGGTTCGTCCAAACTAGCATCATTCCTAAACAAAACACCCACCTTTTCATAGCATCCTATTTTTTGTTATTTGACAAATATAGGAAATATCTATGAAAAAGTGGGTATTGTATTGTTTTTTCTTATCCAAAGAACAAGTAGCAGATGAAAATAGCGGCAATGCTGCCTACCGTATCAGCCAACAAACCGCAAGGTACTGCATGACGGGTTTTCGAAATACCTACACTACCGAAGTATACTGCCAGGATATAGAAGGTAGTATCTGTAGACCCTTGCAGGATACAAGTCAATCGGGCTACGAAAGAGTCGGCACCGTAGTTGGTCATGGCATCGACCATGAGTCCACGGGAACCGCTTCCGCTCAATGGCTTCATGAAGGCCGTCGGAAGACCGCCTACCCAGTCGCTGTCCAGTCCACAGAGATTCACCACATATTCAATTCCTCCAATCAAGTAATCCATGGCACCTGAAGCACGGAATACACCGATACCTACCAAGATAGCCACCAAGTAAGGGATGATGCGTACAGCGGTGGTGAAACCTTCTTTAGCACCTTCTACAAAGGCATCGTATACGTTAATCTTTTTCCGTATACCTGTGATGATGAAACCAATGATGATGAAGAAAAGGAATACATTGGCACCGGTAGTCGAGAAGGTATCGATCTGGGTGCGGGACAACATGCTGCATACATAGATGAGGCTGGCGATGAACAAGCTAAGTCCACCCAAGAAGAGCAGGATGGTACGGTTGAGCAGATTGATGCGTTGGTAGATGCTCACGGTGATAATACCCGCTAAGGTAGCGATGGTAGTAGCCAGTAGAATTGGTACAAACACATCGGTCGGCTGGACAGCTCCCAATTGGGCACGGTACACCATGATACCAATCGGAATGATGACCAATCCCGAAGTGTTCAGCACGAGGAACATAATCATCGGGTTACTGGCGGTATCTTTCTTGGGATTCAGTTCCTGCAATCCTTCCATGGCTTTCAAGCCAAGAGGGGTAGCGGCATTGTCCAAGCCGAGCATGTTCGCGGCCAAGTTCATGAAGATGCTTCCCGTCACGGGGTGTCCCTTGGGAATGTCCGGAAATAGCTTGCTGAATATCGGGCTCAGCAAACGGGAGATAAAGGATACCAAACCTCCTCTTTCGCCAATTTTCATGATTCCCAGCCACAACGAAAGAACCCCTGTCAAGCCTAACGCAATATCGAATGCGGTTTGGGCGGAACTGAAGGTCGAGTTGATAATTTCAGGGAAGACTTGGGTATCGCCTAGAAAGATCAGGCGAGCCATTGCCACGATAAAGGCTATAAGGAAGAATGCAATCCAAATGTAGTTAAGTACCATAAACGCTCTGTGATTTTTGTTTTGGGCGCAAAAGTAGTAAAAAAGTAGCAAATATGAAGGAAATAATATATTTAGTTGTCATTCAGAGCGAAGCGAAGAATCTTGATAACATAATCGTTGATGTTACCGAGATTCTTCGCTTCGCTCTGAATGATAAAACGGAAAAGAAATTCTTACTTCTGATAAACCTTCAAGTTCGAAATCTTGCTCTTGAAGTTTCCTGCCTTTTCCAATGGGAAGACCAAAGTACGGACATTGCGGATACGGGTCTTTCCTTCCTTGTCCATCCAGCGTTCCTGAATGTTCAGTTCTTCCACTTGCTTGCCGTTGATGAAGAGGCGGGTAGCCTTATTGTCGCCTTCGATAGCCACCTTCATGCGTTGGCCTGGTTGAACATTGTAAGTAAAGGTATTCAAATAACCGTCGCGGGCAAAGCCAAGCATACCGCTGATTGGGTCGGAGAGGTAGAATACAGCATCCGGTGAGCGGAAGAGTTCGGTGCCCATGGCTTCCTTCGCACCGTCAAGGTCGAATTCCACGCGGTAATTGTAACCGATTTCCTGTACCGGAAGTGTGCTGTTCGGAGCTACACTAACTTGTTCGTAAGCCAAGCCCGGAGTCTTGCTGAGGCGACCCAACTGGTTCACACCCGGGGCTTCGCTCAAGACATGACGTTGCTTGTCGAATGCTTCGTAAGGTACAGACTTCGATACGCCTGTCCACATCTTTACTGCCAATGTTTGGAGAGCCGGATAACAACGATGATGAATGTCCTTGGTAGAGATACCGTTACCGCAATGGTCGTTCCATACGGCATACATACCGCCAAGGATGGCCGGATCTTTCTCTTCGAACACTTCCTTGCCTACATGAGCCGGTGTCCAATTATTATAAAGATGTTCACAATTCAGATAATCATAATAGTAACCTGCTTGAGGCACGATGTAAGTCAATCCGTCAGGGATGGAGATGAGCTTGTAGCCTTGCTTCACCATGTCACGAGGTTCAGCATAGCCGTTGTACCAAGCACTCATGATGACGTTTTCGCTCTTCACCGGAGTTTCCCCCTTGGCGTGAGTCAGGGCACCCCATACACAAGCTTGCTTGCCGAAGCTTTCCACATAGCGGATATAGCGGTCGGTAAATTCGCGGAACTTTTCCACTACCTTCGGGTCCTTGTTGGAGTATTCGTCGGTACCGATGTGTACACGCTTGCCACGGAACACCGGTTCTTCACCTTCCAAGTATTCCTTGAAGAGGCCATCCATAAATTCGTAAGTCTTCGGGTTGAAGAGGTCGAGGTGGTCCATGCCGTATTCCTTCGAACCGATCTCCGGTAGGTAGTGGGCGAATGCCAAGGTATGTGCCGGAGCATCGATTTCAGGAATGATTTCCACATATACGTTTTCGGCCAACTTCTGCAAGTCGATGAATTCCTTCTTGGTATAGAATCCGTCACGAGCGGTCAACCCTGGATAAGTATCCGATTCCAAACGGAAGGCAGCATAGGTCTTGTTCCAATCGTGTTCGAAGAACTGCTTGAAGCCGTTGTCGTTCAAGTGGATTTGGAAGCAGTTCATCTTGTAGTAAGACATGATCTTTACATAATCGCGCAGATAGTGCATCGGGATGAACTTACGTCCGCAATCGATCATGAAGCCACGGATTTCATAATCAGGGAAGTCACGGATTTGACCCTTCGGGAGCGCAAGGTTTTGTTCTGCCATTTGCAAGAGGGTGCGGGTACCCCAATATACACCCACTGTTTCGGGAGCAGAGAGGGTGATGCGGTCGCTGATATTGATGGCGTAGCCTTCCTTGCCCAACTTCTTGTCCTTTTTCAGTGCGAGGATGATGTCACCTTTTTGGCCTTTTCCTTCTGTTATAGCAGGTTTGTAGTCGAACATTTCCTTACAATCCTCGGCCACCATCTGTGCGATACGTTGCAACTCCGGTTGGTTCTTTGGATAGACAATGCGAGTCTGTTCGTTGAGTATCAGTTCGCCTGTACCACCTTTCCATTCCTTTAGTTCAGGGATGACGAAAGGTTTGGTATTTTGGGCTGCTATGCCTTGAAGTACGAGGCATAGCATTGCAATGAGTGAATAGAGTCTTTTCATAAATTATTCAATCACAAATTCTTTACGGATAGGGTCGTCATAATATTCTTGAAGTCTCTTCAGTTCCGCCTTCAACTCCTTGGTGATTTCTTCTGTACCCGGTTTGCCATAAAGGTTGTTCATTTCGCTTGGGTCTTCCTGAAGGTCGAAGAGTTCCCAGGAGTCGATGTCGTTGTAGAAGTGGATCAACTTATAACGGTCAGTACGCACGCCGAAGTGACGGCATACGGCATGTTCAGCCGGATATTCATAGAAGTGATAGTACAAGGAATTGCGCCATTCCGGTGCTTCTTCACCCTTCAGCAAAGGCAAGAACGATTCGCCGTGCATTTCTTCCGGCTTTTCGATGCCTGCCAAATCAAGAATGGTAGGACCGTAGTCGATGTTCTGTACCAATTGGGCAACGTCACCCTTCTTTCCCCCCGGAAGACGCACGAGCAATGGAGTACGGAACGATTCTTCGTACATGAATCGCTTGTCGAACCATCCATGTTCACCCATGTAGAAACCTTGGTCGGAAGTGTAGACAATCATGGTGTTTTCCAACAAGCCCTTTTCTTCCAGATAGTCCAATACACGGCCGATGTTGCGGTCTACTGAGGTGATGACACGCAGATAGTCGCGCATGTATTGTTGGAATTTCCATTCAGCCAAAGCCTTGCCAGTCAGCTTGTCCTTCTTGAATTTTTCGATGATAGGAGCATAATGTGCATCCCATGCGGCCTTCTGGGCCGGATTCATGCGGTTACCATTATACATTTCGTGTCCCCAATATTCGTAGATACCGTCCGAGATTTCCTTTTCCTTGTCGGCCATCTTCAAGTCATAAACGAGACCCATGTTCTTGGCGATGCTCATTTCCTGCTTTTGTGCAGCTAGACGTCCTTCGTAGTTGTCATAGAAGTTTTCCGGCAACGGGAAGGTCTTGTCGGCAAAGAGTTCGAGGTCGCAAGTGTCCGGCATCCAGGTACGGTGTGGAGCCTTGTGATGGAGAAGCATACAGAATGGCTTGCTTTCATCGCGATTTTCTATCCAGTTGATAGCCTTGTCGGTGATGATATTGGTGGCATAGCCTTCTTCCTGTATCTTTTCACCATTCATTTGGATGAACGTTGGATTGTAGTAGTCTCCTTGTCCCGGAAGGATTTCCCAATAGTCGAATCCTTGTGGGTCACTTACGAGGTGCCATTTACCAATCATGGCAGTTTGATACCCATTCTGTTGGAGAAGTTTTGGGAAAGTCAACTGGTCGCCATTGAAAGTAGTGGAATTGTTGATGAATCCGTTGGCATGGCTATGCTTGCCGGTGAGCATACAGGCACGGCTCGGTCCACTGATGGAGTTGGCTACAAAGCTGTTGGTAAAACGTACACCTTCATTGCCGATACGGTCAATGTTCGGTGTGTGGATATAGCGCTGGTCGTAAGCGCTGATGGTTTGGTACGAGTGGTCATCGCTCATGATGTAGATGACGTTCATCGGCTTCTGTGGTTCTGCTTGCTTGTTGGATTTGCAAGAAGATAGAGAAGCGATGGCTGCTGCTCCGGTGAGGGAGTAGAGCAGGGTGGATGTGAGTTTGCTCATAGTGGTATGTTCTTGGTTAAATTTAACTTGTTATAGCCATGCAAAGATAATATTTATAAAACAAAAACAAAAGGATGTAGCTCAGAAGATGAAAGAAGTCCGTGTTTTCATTATTATGGTTATCATTTATTCACACCACCAAAGCCACAATAACCAGCACCACCGTAATGATGGTAATTTTCTTCCATAAGCTATCCTCCCAATTCCAATTGGTTCTTTACTAGATACCAATACGCCCCTTGACGGGCTATTAGTTCTTCGTGTGTACCCGGGTTCGTTTGTTTTAGGCAAAGGTATTGAAATATTCTGGAACAACAAAAAGTGCGAAGCAGTTCCATTAGCTGGAACCAATTCTCCCACTAGCTGGAACAAAAAGTTCCACTAATTGGTACAAAAAGTTCCAGTAGGTGGAAAATGTTGGAACTAAATTAGCTTGGGGTGGCAGGAAGGTGGCAGGAAAACGCCTTCCTGTCACCATAAACGCCTGATAATCATTGAGTGTTGCAGGAGTGACACTTTTTTTAAGTGAAATTATTTTCGGTGGGTTTTGAAGGGATAAAAGGGGGGAGAAGTTTATATAAATATGAGGGAAAACGTACGTTTTTTCCCATTTCATCGGGATTTCCAGTTATATTTTACTAATTGTATTCACTACACTCCGTTCCGTTCTGAATGACATAACGGGAGTGTCAACAAATATATTCATGCAACAAAATACAAATATTGCAGGGAGAAGGAAACTTTTTTTACTATCTTTGCTTTTTCAATATGTGTAGAATGAAAAATCTTTATATGTAATGCTTGATGTAATCTTTCTGATTGGTGGCTTAGCGTTGATTCTGCTTGGCGCCAATGGGCTGACCGACGGAGCGGCGGCCGTAGCGAAACGCTTTAACATCTCCGACCTCGTGATTGGTTTGACCATTGTGGCATTTGGTACTTCGGCACCGGAGTTGGTCATCAGTGTGATGGCGGCTTTGGGTGGCAGTGCAGATATGGCGATAGGTAATGTGGTGGGTAGCAATATCTTCAATGTATTAATGATTATTGGGGTTACCGCTATGGTCTTGCCTATCAAGGTGGGAGAAGGAACGTTGAGCAAAGAAATTCCTTTGGTGGTGTTGGCTTCGTTCGCTTTGGCTTTCTGTGCCAATGATATATTACTTGATGGAGGTACATCAAATGCCATCAGCCGTATCGATGGTTTGATTATGCTCTGTTTCTTCCTGATTTTCATGCGATATACTTTTGCCATTGCCCGTAATGGAGGCGATGAGGCCGAAGGCGAAAAGATTAAGGAAATGCCTATTGGGAAATCGATACTTTTCATCATTGGTGGTTTAGCCGGATTGGTGTTCGGAGGCCAATGGTTCGTGGATGGTGCCAGTGGCATCGCATCTTCATTGGGTGTAAGCGAATCAATCATCGGTTTGACGATTGTGGCATTGGGGACTTCGCTTCCGGAATTGGCAACCTCGGTTACGGCTGCCTTGAAAAAGAATTCGGGTATCGCGATTGGTAATGTGATTGGTAGCAACCTCTTCAATGTGTTCTTTGTATTGGGATGCAGTGCCACCATTTCTCCGCTTCCGATGGGTGGCATCAACAATGTGGACATGACGGTGCTGATTGGTTCGGCTATCCTGTTCTGGTTGGTGGGTTGGTTCTTCAAGAAACGTACCATCACGAGAGTGGAAGGTGCTTTGATGGTGATTTGCTATGTAGCTTATACGGCATTTCTTATTTCGCAACAATAGAACATCCAACTGTCATTCAGAGCGAAGCGAAGAATCTCGGGAACATATACGTGGGTGTATTATGTATGTCACCGAGATTCTTCCTCCCTACGGTCGTCTGAATGACAAAATGTATCAATAAATCTGTAGTTCTAGAAAATTTTCACTAACTTTACCGCTGAATTCAAAATATAATCAATACTATGGCCATTACGATTAAGAAAGTCAGTACAAGCAGTGAACTCAAGAAGTTCATCCGCTTTAACTACGAACTCTATAAGGAAAATCCGTTTTCTGTGCCCGACCTTTACGACGATATGTTGAACACCTTCAGCCGTAACAAGAATGCTGCCTTCGAATTTTGCGAAGCCGACTATTTCTTGGCATACAAGGACGGAAAACTGGTGGGCCGTGTGGCAGCTATCCTGAACAAGCGTGCCAATGAAACATGGAACAAGAAGGAAGTCCGCTTCGGTTGGGTGGATTTCGTGAACGATATGGAAGTGAGCGATGCCCTCTTCAAGGCCGTGGAGGCTTGGGGCAAGGAACGGGGTATGACCTCGATGGTAGGTCCGCTCGGATTTACCGACTTCGATGCCGAAGGGATGTTGGTGGAAGGTTTCGAACAACTCAGCACCATGTCGACTATCTATAATTTCCCGTACTATCCGCAGCACATGGAAAAGCTCGGTTTCGAAAAAGAAGCCGACTGGGTGGAATTCAAGATTTATATCCCCGATGCGATTCCTGATAAGCACAAGCGTATCTCCGAAATCATCATGCGCAAGTATGGCTTGAAGATTGTGAAGTGTACATCGACCAAGGATATCAACAAGTACGGTCAGGCTATCTTCGACCTCATGAACGAAGCCTATAGTCCGCTTTATGGTTATTCGGCTTTGTCGCCTAAGCAGATTCAGCAATACATCAAGATGTTCTTGCCGATTCTTGACCTTCGCATGGTGACATTGGTGGTGGATGCCGACGATAATGTGGTGGCGGTAGGTATCTCGATGCCGTCGCTTAGCGAAGCCTTGCAGAAGGCCAAGGGCCGTTTGTTGCCGTTCGGCTGGTATCACTTGTTGAAGCTGATTTTCATGAAGAAATATCCGAAAGTGCTCGATTTGCTTTTGGTCGCTGTGAAGCCGGAATATCAGAACAAGGGTGTGAATGCCTTGTTGTTCTACGATTTGATTCCTGTTTATCAACAATTGGGCTTCGAATATGCGGAAAGCAATCCGGAACTGGAAGTGAACGACAAGGTGCAGGCGCAATGGGAATATTTCAAGACTGTGCAGCACAAACGCCGTCGTGCTTATAAGAAAGATATCTGATTTTGCAAAAGAATACCATGGAAGAAGAACTGATTAAACCTACCGTAGAATATACCGACGAGAATATCCGACATCTGGACGACATGGAGCACATCCGTGTCCGCTCCGGTATGTACATCGGCCGTTTGGGCGATGGACAGCAGAGCGATGACGGTATCTATGTCCTTTTGAAGGAAGTGATGGACAACAGCATCGACGAGTTCAAGATGGGAGCCGGAAAGAAAATCGAAGTGACCATCGAGGACGACCTTCGGGTGAGCATCCGTGACTATGGTCGCGGTATTCCGCAAGGCAAGCTCATTGAGGCAGTCAGTAAGTTGAATACGGGAGGTAAGTACGATTCCAAGGCATTCAAGAAAAGTGTCGGGCTGAACGGGGTGGGTATCAAGGCAGTGAATGCGCTCAGTAGCCGTTTCGAGGTAGCCAGCTTCCGGGATGGAAAGGTACGTCGGGCTGCTTTCGAGAAAGGTCAGCTCATCAGCGATGTGACCGAAGATACCACCGAAGAAACCGGTACCTTCATCTTCTTTGAACCGGACGACACCTTGTTCGTTGGCTATAAGTTCCTGAATCAGTTCGTCGAAACACTGCTTCGAAACTATACTTATTTGAATACGGGCTTGACCTTCATTTACAATGGTCAGCGTATTCTCTCGCGTCATGGCTTGGAGGACTTGTTGAAGGACAACATGACCTCCGAAGGACTTTATGAAATTGTACACTTGAAGGGCGAGGATATTGAAATCGCTTTCACGCATACCAACCAATATGGCGAAGAGTACTATTCTTTTGTGAACGGTCAGCACACCACCCAAGGGGGTACGCATCAAAGTGCCTTGAAGGAACACATCGCCCGTACCATCAAGGAATTCTACAACAAGAATCAGGAATTCTCCGATATCCGAAACGGGATTGTAGCGGCCATTGCTCTCGATGTGGAAGAACCTATGTTCGAAAGCCAGACCAAGACCAAACTCGGATCGAACAACATGTGGCCTGCCGTACCTCAAGAAGACAAGCCTGCCGGACCTAGCATCAACAAGTTTGTGGGTGATTTCATCAAGACCGAGGTAGACAACTACTTGCACAAGAATCCGCAGGTGGCCGATGTGATGCTCCAGAAGATTCAGGAATCTGAAAAGGAACGCAAGGCCATTGCCGGTGTGACCAAGCTGGCCCGTGAACGTGCGAAGAAAGCCAATCTGCATAACCGTAAACTCCGCGATTGCCGTTTCCACTTGAATGATGTCCGTGGTGACAAGCAGGAAGAAACCTGTATCTTCATTACCGAGGGGGACTCGGCGAGTGGTTCCATCACCAAGAGCCGCGATGTAAACACACAGGCCGTGTTCAGTCTTCGTGGTAAGCCGCTCAACTCCTACGGGCTCACCAAGAAGGTAGTGTACGAGAACGAAGAATTCAACCTCCTTCAGGCAGCCCTCAACATCGAGGACGGCATGGAAGGTTTGCGATATAATAAAGTGATTGTGGCAACCGATGCCGATGTGGACGGCATGCACATCCGCCTGCTGATGATTACTTTCTTCCTCCAGTTCTTCCCGGACTTGATCAAGAAAGGCCATGTCTATATCCTTCAGACACCGCTCTTCCGTGTGCGAAACCGCAAGAAAGGGGTATACGAAACCATCTATTGCTATACCGATGAGGAACGCATTGCCGCCATCGAGAAGCTCAGCCCGAACCCCGAAATCACCCGATTCAAAGGGCTTGGTGAGATTTCTCCGGACGAGTTCAAGAACTTTATCGGTCAGGACATGCGCCTCGAAAAGGTACGCCTCCGCAAGGATGACTTGGTGAAGGATTTGCTGGAGTTTTACATGGGCAAGAATACCATGGAGCGTCAGAACTTTATCATCGAAAATCTGGTTGTAGAAGAAGATATTACGAAAGAAGAATGAAACGTGCAATATTCCCCGGAACTTTCGACCCGTTCACTCTCGGTCATCACTCCATCGTGAAGCGGGCATTGGCCTTTATGGATGAAGTTATCATCGGTATTGGAATCAATGAGAACAAGCAATGTCTGATGCCCGTTGAGAAGCGTTTGGAAAGCATCCGGAAGCTTTATGCCGACGAATCTCGTGTAAAGGTTCTGACCTATAGCGGACTGACCGTTGATTTCGCTCAGGAGCAAGAAGCGGGAGTCATCCTCCGGGGCATTCGTACAGTAAAGGATTTTGAGTACGAAGAGGGCATAGCCGACATCAATCGCCAATTGAGTGGCATCGATACTATTTTCCTCTTTACCGAGCCCGAATATTCGGCTATCAGTTCGAGTGTGGTGAGGGAATTGTTGCATTATGGGAAGGACGTCCGTGCGTTTTTACCCGAAGGAATGGAGGTTTAACGAATGAAACATCGAATCGTATCTATCATGGCAGGTTTGCTAACCTGCTTTTTTTCTATCAGTGCTATTCAGGCACAGGAAAAGAAAAATAACCATACACACATCCGCAAGTTGACGTTGGCTCAGTTTGCCATTTCTCAATTGTATGTAGATTCCACCGACGAAGGAAAGTTGGTGGAAAGTGCCATTATCGGTATGTTGGAAGAATTGGATCCACATTCCACTTACTCCAATGCCGAAGAGGTAAAGAAGATGAACGAACCATTGCAGGGCAACTTCGACGGTATCGGCATCCAGTTCAATATGGCAGAAGATACCTTGTTCGTGATTCAACCGGTGTCGGGGGGACCTTCCGAGAAAGTGGGTATCCGTGCAGGAGACCGCATCACCCATGTAAATGATACCTTGATAGCCGGTGTCAAGATGAGCACCGATGATATCACCCGTCGTCTGAAAGGCCCGAAGGGAACCAAGGTGAATGTAAAGGTGGTGCGGAAAGGGGTGGACGAACTATTGTCTTTTACCATTGAAAGAGACAAGATTCCGGTGCATAGCCTCGATGCTTCCTATATGATTACGCCGAAGATTGGGTATATCAAGATCAACCGCTTTGCTGCTACTACTCATGAAGAGTTTATGGATGCTTTGGCATCGCTGAAAGGACAGGGGATGCAGGATTTGATTCTCGACCTTCAAGGCAATGGAGGAGGTTATCTGAATGCCGCCATTGATATCGCCAACGAATTTTTGGGAGGAGGAGAACAGATTGTCTACACCGAAGGACGAAAGAGTCCTCGTCGGGAGTTTTTTGCTAAGGGTGACGGCAAGCATCAAAGTGGTAAATTGGTGGTCCTTGTCGATGAATATTCGGCTTCTGCCAGTGAGATTGTAGCGGGTGCCGTACAGGATTGGGACAGAGGTATGGTGGTTGGTCGCCGTACTTTTGGCAAGGGCTTGGTGCAACGCCCCATCGACTTGCCCGATGGTTCGATGATTCGATTGACAGTAGCCCGTTATTATACGCCGGCAGGAAGATGTATCCAAAAGCCTTACGAGAGCATCGAGCAATACAATGCCGACTTGATAGAGCGTTACAACCGGGGCGAGATGATGAGTGCCGACAGTATTCATTTCCCCGATTCCTTGAAGTCTACCACCTTAAAGAAAGGCCGCACCGTGTATGGTGGTGGAGGCATCATGCCCGACTATTTTGTGCCGGTAGATACCACGCTTTTCACCAAATACCATAGTCAGTTGAGCAACAAGGGCGTGCTCTTGAAGGTTCATTTCCAACTGATTGATACCTATCGGGAAGAGTGGACGAAGAAGTATGGTGATTATGCTGTGTTCAATAAGGATTTTGACTTGGATGCTGACATGATGCAGCAACTCATCGAAGAGGGCAAGAAAGAAGGTGTAGCATTTAATGAAGAACAATTCCAAAAGTCGGAGCCACTCATCAAGCTCCAGCTGAAAGCCCTCATAGCTCGCGACCTTTGGGATATGAACGAATACTATCACACCATCAATGTGGTGAACGAGAGCGTAAATAAGGCGGTAGAGTTATTGGATGAAGAGTAATTTATTCTTCTTTTTGTTTCATCATTTCCAAGAATTCCTCTATTTCTTGCGGATCCATTCCCGTAGCGTGAATGTAATCACACGCCATTCGGGAGAAAGATCCGTCGTAATATTGCTGTAGAAATTCTGATAATTCCAATAAAACCTGTTGAGTATCCATAATCAATTATTCTTTTTCAAATCCTCCAGCTTGAAGCAAGCAAACACCAACTTGTTCTCATCAAAATTCGGATTGGCCAAGTTGTTTTCCGAGATATAAAGCCCGTCACGACCTACGAAACTCATTTTGTAGAAATACTTGTTTCCAGGGAACTTGGTTTCACCGATGATATTGAAATCCTTATCGAACACTATGACAGAAAACTCACGGGCTTTGGGTTCGTCTAAAGGATATTCTCCAGGACCTAACTCACATGGCATTTCGGCGAAACGATAATACACATCCCGATACTTGTCATACATGAGATGCCAGTATTTGGCCGACCTCCGATATTCTCCTATCCATTCAAACCCGTCGGCAGACTCACCTACAATTGGACGCAAGGACTTTAAATATCGGCTTTTACCATTATACCAACGGACTTTTTCCATGTCATCGGTAACCATAATACTATCATACCCACAAAAAGAGCAGACTAGTAAATTCGCTTTGTGGTTGAAGTCGTAACTATACCCATACCCTGCAGAAGGGTTTTTTATCTCCATATTAAAAGAAGAAGGATAGAAAAGAGGAAGTTTCCAATGTTCTCCAGTCTTTAAATCTTGTGCTCTGAAAAGATGCGCACGCTGCCAATCTCCTTTCTTCATGTTTTGACGAACATCAGCATTTTCAAGGTAAAGAACGGAATCCTTAATAAAACAGGGCAAATACAAATTGCTTGTGACTGTACTATAAGTAAGAGAACCGTCTATATTTCTTGTAGAATAGTTCTTGATGACTTTTCCTTGGTCCGTATAAACAGTAATTCTATTTATATTATCTTGGAACATAAGAAGAGTCTGGGAATCAAAGAAGGGAAAACATCCGCTTAGGCTTGAGATACCATTAGGTCCTTCTCTGTTTATTGGAATTTCCTTGAACACCTTTTGATTTTCAATATCGAATACGATGATTTTATGTGTTCCCTTTTCCGTATTCTGAAAGACTAGCAATTCATTCTCTCCCTCTTCAAACTGAAACATATATCGGCTATGATAATAGGAGTTTTCATCGATAGGCAAAGTTATCTTCTTCGATTCCACCAAACCGATATCATAAGTTGCGGTAGATTCCTTTGGTAAGTCTTGGCAAGCAAACAGGCAGATACAACTTACCAAACAGATGAATGATGTGATTTTCATAAGTATTCTATTGCTATAAGTTTGGACACAAAGCTACGAATATTTCGTAATAGCTTAATAAGGTAATCGCTAAAAATACTTAATAAAGTCTAGACTGGTAGCGAAAGGGCCTCCAACCTCAAACGGGCTTTCCAATAATGGGGCCGTTTGATAGTCATTATCTGTCAATACAGCCACTACATCCACTATGGAAAGATAGCACTCTTCGGTTTCGCTATACCAAAAGGTAGGAATAATCCGTTTGAATTGCTCTAAATAAATTGGGCAATTCCCAAGAAATAAATATCTTTGCCTAAAGTAATCTTTAAATATGAAAAACATGAAAGGAATCCTCTTATTGGGTGCAATGATGGTTATGGCTTCTTGTGCCGGTGAAAAACACAATACGTTGACCGAAGCGGAAATAGCCGATGGTTGGGAATTGTTGTTCGATGGAAAGACATTGGACGGGTGGAAGGACTATAACGGTGAAACCTTGACTCAGCCTTGGCATGTGGTGGATGGATGCATCCAAGCTAATGGCGATGGTAGTGACCTCTCGGGTTACATTGTAACTAAGAAACAATACGATAACTTTATCCTTGATTGGGACTGGAAACTTTCCTATGGTGGTAATAGCGGTATGCTCTATCATGTGGTGGAAGACCCTTACTTCAAGGTGCCTTATGTGACCGGTCCTGAATATCAGTTGATAGACAACGAAGGTTGGGAGGCTACCAATGCTCCGACCAAGCTCGAAGAATGGCAGAAGCTGGGTGTGGACTATGCCATGTATCTCCCGAATCCAGAAGCCATGTCGGTGAATCCGCAAGGAGAATGGAATAATTCCCGTATTGTGTTCGACAACGGTCATGTGGAACATTATCTCAACGGAAAGAAGATTCTGGAATTTGATGCATGGACCGACGACTGGTTCCAACGCAAGGGTAGTGGCAAGTGGGAAATGGCTCCGGAATACGGTTTGGCCCGTAGAGGCGTGATTTGCTTGCAGGATCATGGTTATCCGGCTTCGTTCCGTAATATCAAAATCAAGGAACTCCCGAAGAAGACTACCGGTGCAGAAGAAGTGTTGTTCAATGGCAAGGACTTGACCGGATGGGAAGCCTACGGTACCGAACTTTGGTATGTGGATAACGACGGTCATTTGGTGTGCGAAAGCGGTAAGGACAAACAATATGGCTATCTCGCTACCCGCGATTATTACAATGACTTCGACCTCAGCATCGACTTCAAGCAATTGGCTAACGGCAATTCGGGCGTGTTCTTCCGCTCGTTCGTGGAACCTCCTGTAAAGGTTCACGGATGGCAATGCGAAGTGGCTCCGTATAATCACGATACGGCCGGCATCTACGAATCCTATGGTCGTGGTTGGTTGGTGCAGATTCCGGACGATAAGGAAAATATCCTGAAGCAGGGCGATTGGAATACGCTCCGTATTCGTGTGGAAGGAAACCATGTGCAGACTTGGTTGAACGGCGAACCGATGACCGACTTCGAAGACGAAAAGATTGGTGCAGCACAAGGACGTATCGCTCTCCAAATCCACGACGGTGGTGGCATCAAGGTGTTGTGGCGTAATATCAAAGTAACAAGAATCTAATCAAAATCATCATACTATGGGAACCAATAGAAGAGACTTTCTGAAGACAATGGGTGGGATTGGTTTGTTTTCCATCGTACCAGCTAAGGTACTGGGAGGTCCCAATCACATCGCACCGAGCGACCAATTGACCAAGGGTATCATTGGGGTAGGTGGTATCGGTAGAAGTAGCTATCACTTTACCAGTGACGAATCGTGCCGTCTGGTATCGGTATGTGATGTAGACAAGAACCATTTGCAAAAGGCGGTGGACTTGGGCAAGAAGAAGTTCAACCAGACCCTGCAGACTTATCATGATTTCCGTGACTTGATTAAAGACCCGAATGTGGATGTAGTTCACATTGCCACTCCTCCGCATTGGCATGCCTTGATGGCGATAGAAGCTGCCAAGGCTGGTAAGGACATCTGGTGTGAAAAGCCAATGACCCGTACCATTGGCGAAGGCAAGCGGGTAGTGGAAGCCGTGAAGCAGAACAACCGTATCTTCCGATTGAATACCTGGTTCCGTTTCAAGGACAATTTTTATGGATTGGGTACTACCGTTGAACCATTGAAGAAGTTGGTGGATAGCGGTTTGTTGGGTTGGCCGTTGAAGGTGACCATCTCCGGTGCTACTGGCTTTACCTGGAAGTTCTTCTGGGTAGGCAAGGAGAATTTGACTCCCGAACCGGTTCCTGCTGAATTGGATTACGACATGTGGCTGGGTCCGGCTCCTTACAAGCCTTACAACTCGCATCGTGTACATTCTACTTTCCGTGGATATTGGGACTACGACGGTGGTGGATTGGGCGATATGGGTCAGCACTACATCGACCCGGTACAATATATATTAGGTAAGGACGACACCAATCCGATTAAGGTGGAAGTGGATGCTCCGCAACAACATTCCGATGCCATCGGTATCTGGCGCAAGATTACTTATACTTACGAAGACGGTTGTCAGATTGTACTCGAAGGTGAAGGCTTTGAAAGCGGTAATAAGGTTCCATACATCGAAGGTCCGAAGGGTAAGGTATTCAAGGGGTTCGAATGTGAACTGGATGGTAAACCGGCCCCTGACATTATGAGCATCATCGCCGAACTTCCTGATCCGGAACCTCAGAACACTGATTTCATCAAGTGTATCAAGAACCGTGAACTCTTTGCTTTGAACGAAATGAACGGTCATCGTAGTGCCAACATCGTGAACATGGGCTTGTGTGCGCTTCGTTTGAACCGTACCCTGCACTTCGATCCGGTGGCTCAGCAGTTCATCGATGATGAGGCTGCCAACCGCTTGATTGACCAGCCGATGAGAGGTATTTGGAAGTTGTAATATAAATCACCACAATCGTGTCATTCAGAGCGAAGCGAAGAATCTCGGTGACATTCACTTTATGCTTCCGAGATCCTTCCTCCCTTCGGTCGTCTGGATGACAAATAGATAAAGAGTGGAGGAGAACTAAAATAAGCATTAGAACAATGAAAAAATTATTTATCATATTAGCTCTTGCGGCACTATTGCCGTGGAGCGTAGCGGCACAAGATGCCCGTATGCGTACATCGGAAACCATCATAGCCGATGGATTGAACCAGCTTCCAGCCTCAGAAAAGAAGACGTTCGATACGGTAATGGGCGAGTTGGTATCGACCGGTGCCGAAGGAATTGCACAAATAGCCGGTATGTTGGTACCTGCTAGCGAAGGTAAGAATGCGGTGGTGGAATATGCTTTGAATGGGGTAGTGGCGTATGCGACTACACCAGGAAAGGATGCTGAAAAGGCCGTGGTACGCCAAGGCTTGAAGCAAGCGTTGGAGGCATGTACTGACAATCCGAACAAGGCCTTCTTGTTGACATTGTTGAGAAATTGTGGCGTAGCGGAAGATGCTCCGGTTTTCGTGAAATATTTGAATGATGAATACTTGGCAGAATGGGCCATCAGTGGATTGACTTCTATTGACGGAACTGAAGAAATCTTGTTGGATCTGATGAAGAAGGAAGCTGCACCGAAGGTTGCTTTGGCTCATGCAGCCGGCATCAAGAAGATGGCTTCGGCAGAACCGATATTGTTGGCCTGGTTGAAGAATGCAGATGCCCCAACCGCTCGTGCCATCTATCAATCGTTGGCTCAGTGTGGTACTTCCTTGTCGCTTCCAGTCTTGGGCAAGGCCGCCAAGAAGGTGGGTTATGCATGGGAAGAAAGCGATGCAACAGCGGCTTATCTCCGTTTGATGAAGAAGTTGGTGGCAGAAGGTCAGGCCAAGTCGGCCGTTGTTGCGGCTAAGGCTTTGTTGAAGGATACAGACAAATCGCATGTACGTGGAGCGGCTTTGGATATCGTGGTATCGGTGGATGGAAAGAAAGCTCTTCCTTATCTGATTGCCGCATTGAAGAACGACAATCGGTATTATCGGGTCAATGCGCTTCGTTTGTCTGGAAGCATTGCCGATGAGGCTTGGTATGCTACATTGGCCAAGACCTTGAAAGGTAAGGCGGATGCTTCTGTCAAGGCGGACATCTTGAATTGGTTGGGAACCAATCATGTGGCATCGCAAGTGGATGAGGTTGTTGCCCAAATGAATGCTTCTGACGAAGAAGTGGCTTTGGCCGCTATCGGAGCCGCCGGTAAAATCGGTGGAGAAAGTGCCTTGTCGGCCTTGATAGCCCAATTGGGCGGTGCTCATTCTCCTGCTGCTGAAAAGGCCTTGTTGGCTTTCAATGGCAAGGTAGATGTCGGTATCTTGAAAGCCTTGGATAGCGAAAAGAAGGTATTGCTTCCGGTCATGCGTATCGCTTCGGAACGTAGCATGGAAGAAGGTGCTGAGAAAGTCTTTGGATTGCTCACCTCATCGGATGCAGAGATTAGCGGAGCGGCTTATCAAGCTTTGGCGGGTGTGGTAGAACCGACCCATTTCAACCAATTGAGTGCTTTGTTGGAAAAAGGCCAACAAGTTCCGGCTATCCAAAAAGCCATGAAGAATGCGCTTCTTCCTTTGTCGAAAGCAGACCAGTTGGCCAATATCCAGTCGCACATGGGTAAGTCGGCTAATGCTTCTTTGTATTATCCGGTATTGGCACAAGTAGGCACTTCGGAAGCCATTGCCGAAATCCGTAAGGGTTATGAAGGAAATTACAAGCAAGCGGCATACGAAGCTCTGCTCACCATCGACAATGCCGAAATGATTCCGGTACTTTTTGAAATGGCTCAAACTGATAAGACTAATGCCCAGACACTCCTGAACCGTTATACCGATTTGGTCAACAAGTCAAGTCAGACTCCGATTCAGAAGTTCCAGTCGTATAGCAAGGCTTTGGAATTGGCTTCGGATGTGAAGTTGCAGAACCGCTTGCTGAGCTTGTTGGGTGGCACTCATACCTATCAGGCCTTGTTGGTAGCAGCTCCTTACATGGACAACCAACCTACTTCCGAATCGGCGGCTACTGCGGTACGTACCATCGTGTCCAAGAATATCGAGACCTTGGGTGGTGAACAGATTCGTCAGATGTTGAACAAGGCGATTACTTGTTTTGAAGCCGTGGGCGATGCAGATGCCGGTTATGCCATCGACGATATCAAGGCCATGCTCGAAAAGCTTCCGGAAGTGGAAACTTCTCCGAAGTTCGAACTCTCTGCTGAAGAAGCCAAGGAAGGTTTCGAAGTGTTGTTCGACGGTGAAGACATGAGCAAGTGGATAGGCAATACCATCGACTATGTACCGATGAATGGTGCTATCTGTGTAAGTGCCAAGTATGGCAACGGTGGCAATCTCTATACCGAAAAGGAATACAGCGATTTCATCTTCCGTTTTGAATTCTGTTTCATGAAGGAAGGTGTGAACAATGGAGTGGGTATCCGTACACCGATGGGTGTGGATGCTGCTTACGAAGGTATGGAAATCCAGATTCTCGACCATGATGCGCCTATCTACAAGAACTTGCGCGAATATCAGGTGCATGGTTCGGTATACGGCATCATCCCTGCCAAGCGTATCAAGTCGCCGAAATTAGGTACATGGAATACCGAAGAAATCTGGGTGAAGGGTGATCGTATCAAGGTAACAGTAAACGGTGAGGTCATCTTGGATGGCAATATCCGTAAGGCATGTAAAGGAAACAATGTGTCGAAGGACGGTTCGAAGACCAATCCGTACACCGTGGACAAGAAGAACCACCCGGGTCTCTTCAACAAGAGCGGCCACATTGGTTTCTTGGGACACGGCGAAGGCTTGAAACTCCGCAATGTCCGTATCAAGGATTTAAGTAAATAATACATTTTGTCATTCAGAACGAAACGAAGTGGAGTGAAGAATCTCGAAGATATTATGCGTTGATGTAATCGAGATCCTTCGCTTCGCTCTGGATGACAATGCTTGGAAATTATGACTAATTTTATAAAAATCGTTGCGATAGGGGCCGGTAACCGGACGAATAAATACTTGGAGTACGTCAAGCAGCATCCCGACAAGGTGAAGCTGGTTGGCGTAGTGGAACTGAATGAAATCCGACGGAAGCATGTGGCGGAACGTTTCTGCTTGGATGAAAACCAATGTTTTGCCGATTATCGGGATTTCTTCCGGCATCCTTTCGATACGGATGCCGTCATGGTTTGCACACCGGAGAACATGCACTTCGAACCTACCATGCAGGCCATCGGGAGAGGCTATCATGTCTTGTTGGAAAAGCCGATTGCGCAGACGTTGGAAGAATGTATGCTCATCGCTGAGGCTGCCCGCAAGCATGACGTGCTGCTTTCCGTATGCCATGTGTTGCGTTATCATCCCTATTTCATGAAGATAAAGGAATTGGTCGATTCGGGTGAGTTGGGACACATCATCTCCATCAACCACCGCACTTCGGTGGGAGTGGACCGTACGGCTCATGGCTTTGTCCGTGGCATTTGGCGGAAGGAAGCGGTATCCAATCCGATGCTCATGTCCAAGTGTTGTCACGACATAGACTTCCTGTTATGGCTCACGAGGACGCCTTGCCGCAAGCTTACGTCTTTTGGTTCGTTGCGTTGGTTCAAGGAGAAGAATGCCCCGGAAGGTTCAGCAGACCGATGCTTGGATTGTGAGGTAGAGAACCGATGTCCCTTTTCTGCCATTGACCTCTATCGGGTACGTCGCGACTGGATAGCCAATTTCGATGTGCCGGAGGGAAAGACCATCGACGAGGTGATCGAAGACCAGCTCCGTCACGGGCTTTATGGCCGATGTGTCTATCGGTGTGACAACGATGTAGTGGACCATCAGATTGTTTCCATGGAGATGGAGAGCGAAGTGACCGTCAATTTCTCGATGGACATCTTTACCTTGAAGGACAATCGGGAGACGCACATCAGCTTGACTGAAGGCGAAATAGACGGCGATGAAACCCGTTTGCGTGTCCGTCGTTTCCGGGGAGCCGAAGAAACCATCTATGATTTCTCCGACTTGGCTCACCAACCTTTCCATGCCGGTGCCGATTTGGCCATAATGGCCGATTTCATCGAAGCTATTCAACAGGATAGAAAGGATGTAGTAACCTCTATCGACCATTCCGTTGAAAGTCATCGCATCTGCTTCGAAGCGGAGCGAAGCCGAAAGGAGAAACGTACGATTATATTTGAATGAAAAAACGGTTTCACGTTTTATGCGTGAAACCGTTTTTTATTATAATTCGCTATAAGCCGGACTGAAGGTATCTCCATCATTCAGGTTCCCGCTGTTCAAACCTTTGCGGAGCCAACGGACACGTTGAGCAGATGTACCATGGTTGAAGGCATCCGGTACGGTATATCCTTGAGCCTGTTTCTGCAAGTAGTCATCGCCAATCTTTGATGCTACGTTGAGACCCTCTTCGATGTCACCATCTTCCAAGGAGTTGAACATCTGATTGTCGTGGTATGCCCAGATACCGGCAAAGAAATCGGCTTGCAATTCCAGACGGACACTAATGCGGTTGCTTTCTTTCTCGCTGACACGGCTCATCTGCTGATGGGCACTGTCGAGGATGCCTAATAAATATTGTACATGGTGTCCTACCTCGTGCGCAATGACGTAAGCATACGCAAAGTCACCGTCGGCACCCAATTGTTTCTTCATCTGGGTAAAGAAAGACAAGTCGATGTAAACGCTTTGGTCGGCTGAGCAATAGAAAGGACCTGTCGATGCACTGGCACCGCCACAACCGCTTTGTACACTGTTGGTAAACAAAACCAAACGGGGCGGTTGGTAAGTCTTGCCCATTTTCTTGAATTCTTTGCTCCAAACGTCTTCCGTACCTGCCAAAATCTGACTGGAGAACTTCGCCAATGCTTCTTCTTCGGCTGTCGGTTCATAAGTTCCTCCGCTTTGTTGAGTCAACACACTACCCAAATCTGCTTGGGTCAATACACTCAGCGGGTTACCACCCATCATCCATACGACAAGGGCAGCCACTACCAATCCACCGATACCCATACCGGCTTTCTTTCCTCCACCACTACGGCGGCGGTCGTCCACGTTGGAACTTTCTCTTCTTCCTGTTAGTCTCATAGTATATGAATTATTATTGTTTAAATAGCAACTTGTTCAGCCAGCGGTTGACATATACATTCACGAAGGCACAACCTACACCGATGGCGGCTCCGGTCAGTACATCGCTAGGGTAGTGTACCCCTTGGTTGATGCGGGCAAATCCTACTCCACAAGCCCATATGGCAGACGGTGCAATGACATACCACTTGGGATAGGTGATGCTTAGCGAAGTAGCCAAGGAAAAGGCGGCAGCTGTATGTCCGGAAGGGAATGAAGGACTATCTTCGGCATCAATAGGGTGTACCTTATCCGGATACTTCACGAAAGGACGTTGCCGGTCGAAGGCATATTTCAGTCCATAGGTGATGCCTACTGCTTCGATGACGCTGGTTCCGATGTAGATAGCCTCTTTCAGCAACGGCTCATCTTTTTGGATAAGGGCATAAATACCCATGGCGGTTGGGACTCCTACAGGAAGGAGGATGCCGCTATGCGACAATCCCCGGCTGAGGTCATGTACTCCCCAGTCATTGATAGTTTTTACTGTATTGATGTCCCAGTTCTGGGCTTGTAGCTGACAAAGGCTTAAGATGCCCATCAGCAGTACTAGAATCCTTTTTTTCATCTTGGAATGAATATCTTAGACTGCAAAGATAGAAAATCTTTGTTAGAAGGCTCTCTAATCGAGAATTATTTTCGGAATCGCTTGTATTTACCGAATATTAAATTTACATTTGCATGGAAAACACACTTTTCAAACCTGAAATATTCATTTAATAAATTAAATAATTTAAAATTCAATCATTTATGTGGTTAAGTAATTCATCTATTGGTAGGAAAGTGGTGATGAGCGTTACCGGTCTCGCCCTTATCCTGTTTCTGACATTTCACATGGCGATGAATCTTGTTGCAATCTTCTCTGCTGAGGCTTACAACATGATTTGTGCGTTCTTGGGTGCGAACTGGTATGCTTTGGTTGCTACTGCTGGTCTTGGTGCCTTGGTAGTTATCCACATTGTGTACGCTTTCTGGTTGACAATGCAGAACCGTGCCGCTCGTGGTAGCGAACGTTATGCTGTTAACGCTACACCGAAGGGTGTGGAATGGGCTTCTCAAAACATGTTGGTTTTGGGTATCATCGTATTGTTGGGCTTGGGCTTGCACTTGTTCAATTTCTGGGCTAAGATGCAGTTGCCGGAAGTTCTTCACATGTTGGGTAT
>SUXY01000023.1 GCA_015060705.1 Bacteroides sp.
ACTCTTCATGTTGTTGGAACAATAATTTCTTTTTCATCTTATAGATTTATATTGTCCAACTTTTTGGGTTCACTTCACTAAATGATATTGGAAAGGAACATCAGATTCGTGTTCCAGATGCCTTCTTCAAAGTGATATTGACAGGAGTAGAGAAGGGGAAGCCGAGAGCTATCGGCTTCATTTATAAGAATTCAGCAGGTAATCGTCCATTGGATTCGTATGTCAATTCTATTGATCAAGTGGAACGTATTACCGGATTGGACTTTTTCTCTACATTGCCTGACGAAGTGGAAAATAGGGTAGAGAAAGATTATAATATAAAAGAATGGAAATTTCAACGGAAATAGAAAAGAGGAAAGTCTATATGAACAAGGACGTGGACGTTGGTTCATAATTGTATAAAAAAAGCGACCCGCCAGCAATTCTACGGGATGCTAACGGGTTCTGTTAATCATTGACTCGGCACAAACCAGAGATATTTCACAAAAAGACATTCATTTCGGTATCCCTTACTATCAGATAAAAGGTGCAGATCAAGATAGTACTTTTTGATTATATCAATTTACATACACACAATCAAAGTATTCATCAAACAAGTCCTTGGCAGCATCGAGCTGTTCGGATGTGTTTTCCTTAACACCCTGAAGCTTGTATTCCTTGCCCATGGCTTCGTATTTGTGAACACCAAGCGTATGGTAGGGGAGGATTTCAATGCGTTGAATCATCTTGTAGTCCTTGAAGTGCTCGCCCAAGGCATGAATGTCTTCTTCGGCATTACTGATGCCAGGCACGAGGACATAACGCATCCAGAATGGCTTGCCGTTCTTTTCTAACCATTCGGCAGTTTTCAGCGTCTGCTCATTCTTGCGTTCGGTCAAGGTTAGGTGCTTGTCGGGGTTGAATTGCTTCACGTCGAGCAGAACCAAATCGACCAAGCCGAGCAGTTCTTCTACATGCTCGTTCCAGATACCACCGTTGCTGTCCAAACATACATGAATACCCAATTCCTTCAAACGCTTTACCACCGGAACAAGTTCCTTGGCTTGAAAGGTAGGCTCACCACCACTGAAGGTTACCCCACCTTTCTTTCCGAAGAAAGGACGTTGACTCATAGCCATACGGGCAATCTCATCGACGGACGTCTCCTTGCTTTCGCCTTTCGCATCAATTGTATCCGGATTGGCACAATAGAGGCAACGGAAATTACATCCTTGTAAGAAGACTACAAGGCGAAGACCTGGACCATCGAAGGTACCCATTGATTCGTAGGAGTGTACTCTTAACATATTTATCAATTAAATAAAAGCGTGACAGAGATCTGCCACGCTTTCTATTCATAGTTGTTTGAAATTACATTCTTTCGTGGAAGCTACGAGAGATTACTTCCAACTGATGTTCGCGGCTCAACTTGATGAAGTTTACAGCATAACCAGAAACGCGGATAGTCAACTGCGGATACTTTTCAGGGTGATCCATAGCGTCGAGCAACATTTCACGGTTCAATACGTTTACGTTCAAGTGGTGAGCACCCTTCACGAAGTATGCGTCCATCATAGTCACGAGGTTTTCAACACGTGTTTCCATATCTACACCGAGTGACTTCGGAACGATAGAGAAGGTGTTAGAAATACCGTCCTGAGCATCACGATAACGCAACTTAGCTACAGAGCTCAAAGATGCGATAGCACCGTTCTTGTCGCGTCCGTGCATTGGGTTAGCACCTGGAGCGAAAGCAACACCCTTCGCACGACCGTCAGGAGTAGCACCTGTCTTCTTACCGTACATAACGTTAGAAGTAATGGTCAACAATGACAATGTCGGACGAGCGTTCTTGTAAACTGGGTGCTTCTTCAATTCTTCAGTGAAGAAGTATACCAAGTCAACGCCCAATTGGTCTACGCGGTCATCGTCGTTACCGAACATCGGGAAGTCCTTTTCGATTTCGAAGCTTTCTGTCAAACCGATTTCATTGCGCTTAGCATGAACCTTACCATACTTGATAGCTGACAATGAGTCGAGCACGATAGACAAACCAGCAACACCGTATGCCAAGTTGATACGTGGGTTAGTGTCGATGAATGCCATCTGAGCCTTTTCATAGTAGTACTTATCATGCATGTAGTGGATGATGTTCATAGCATCGTTGTAAACGCGTGCAATTTCCATCAATACCTTCTTGTAGTTAGACAAAACTTCTTCGAAGTTCAACAATTCGCCTGTCAATACAGGGATGTCCTTCACCATGACAGTACCGGTGTTTTCGCAACGACCACCGTTGATAGCGAGCAACAATGCCTTAGCCAAATTACAACGTGCACCGAAGAACTGGATTTGCTGACCGATAGCTTGGTAAGATACACAACATGCGATACCGTAGTCGTCGCAGTTACGAACTTCACGCATCAACTTATCGTTTTCATACTGTACAGAAGATGTATCAATAGAAACGCGAGCACAGAAATCCTTGAAACCTTCCGGCAATTCAGGGCTCCACAGAACAGTCATGTTTGGTTCTGGTGATGGGCCGAGGTTGTAAAGAGTCTGCAAGAAACGGAATGAAGTCTTAGTCACCTTAGTGCGACCATCGTTGAAACGACCACCGATAGCTTCTGTTACCCAAGTTGGGTCACCTGCAAAGATATCGTTGTAAGACTGCATACGCAAGTGGCGAACCATACGCAACTTGATAACGAACTGGTCAATCAATTCCTGAGCGAATGTTTCATCGATCAAGCCCTTGTCCATATCATACTGGATATAGATATCCAAGAATGAAGATACGTTACCGAGTGACATAGCAGCACCGTCTTGTTCCTTTACAGCTGCCAAGTATGCCATGTAAACCCACTGAACTGCTTCCTGAGCGCTAGTAGCCGGACGGCTCAAATCCAATCCGTAGTATTCGCCCATTACCTTGATTTCGTTCAAAGCCTTGATTTGTTCTGCTACTTCTTCGCGAAGACGGATAGTAGCATCAGTCATCGGGCTTGTCAAGTTCTTCAAGTCTTCCTTCTTAGCTTCGATCAAACGGTCGATACCATAAAGAGCCAAACGACGGTAGTCACCGATGATACGGCCACGTGCATAGTTGTCTGGCAAACCGGTCAAGAAACCGAGTGAACGGAATGAACGGATTTCTTCAGTATATGCATCAAATACACCATCATTGTGAGTCTTACGATAGTGAGTAAAGATATCCTTTACCTTATCATCAACTTCCACACCGTTTTCACGGCAAGCCTTAGCAACTACATTGATACCACCGAAAGGCTTGATAGCACGCTTCAACAACTCATCAGTCTGAAGACCTACGATCAATTCATTTTCACGGTCAATATAGCCAGCCTTATGTGAAGTAATAGTCGAAACAGTTACATTGTCAAGGGCACGAACACCGTTGTTAGCTCTTTCTTCTTCCAAAGCCTTCAAACAAGCGTTCCAAACTTTCATAGTTCTTTCAGTTGGACCAGCCAAGAAAGAAGCATCTCCTTCATACGGAGTCAAGTTTTCGTGAACGAAGT
Organism: Bacteroides sp.; assembly: GCA_015060705.1. Classification (GTDB taxonomy): domain Bacteria; phylum Bacteroidota; class Bacteroidia; order Bacteroidales; family Bacteroidaceae; genus Phocaeicola. The sequence goes on from SUXY01000023.1 coordinate 3,522, forward strand.
TACCAACATTGATTTCTGTCATCCACTTACCTTCTTTGAAATTCATTTTCATGTCCATTGGTTTATAGGTTTTAAAGTTTTATGGTGCAAATATACTACATTTTTATGATATATAACATACCTATATATAGGTATTTTCTATTAGCCTATAGAAATACTTTACTTTAAGGTCGAATACCGTACAAATACCCCATCAAAGCCATCTTTCCTCTCATTGTTTCACGAGGTGTAAATTCTGCATTTACCCACATATATCGGATGTTGAAAAAGGATTCCTGATGGGGCCATCCTCCCGTATACCAATCCGGATAACAACGCTGTAAGATGATGCGTGCATCTCCACCATTACCTGGCGACCAAGTTTCCGTTCCATTGAATGGAGTTTGTCCAGGATGTGAACCGGGAACACCATCATTCCGGCCTGTAGTATAACAATCGATAATATGTCGCTCGCCCAATCCAGTCATCTCAACAATATTCGATGGATTTCTACCTAATCCCCAGGATGCCTCCATGTACATAGCCTTTTCCAATTCCTGCTTTCTTCGAGCGTCATCGGTGGCATAATGGGCTAACATCACCATGTGGAGATTTTCTGATACTTGCCAACGAGGATCGTTTGCCGTACGTCTACTCGGACGTGTCTTCATGTGATTTACATTATTTTCATCGGCTTGTGCATGAACACTTGCTATCATATTCTGATATAAGTCTACATAATTTCGTTGATGCGGACAAGTCAGATAAGCAGCGGTTGCCCATATTTGATAATAAGGTTGTTTACCTTTCATAAAAATAGGTGTTGAAGCATTCTTTACGACACTCTCTTCAGCCATGATTGTTTCCCATTCCGCATTCCCTGTTACATTATACAGAAAAGCAGCTGCCATTTGCCGGAAATCACGACCACGCATCCGAGCACTACCAATATCCTGAGTTTCATCCAATTGTTGATCTGATTGTCGACTTGCAAATCGGAAAGCTTTGATTGCTTCATCCGTATAATACGAACATAGTTCTTGATTTTCATGAATACGAAAAGCTTCTGCAAGGATGGCACAATTGGCAGCATTTGCCCATGCAGCCATCGATGTACAGCCTGCCTGGAACATGACACTCCATTCTTTCGAAGGATTGGTCACTCCCTGCGAATAGGCTTCACCATCACGGATACTCAAGAAAAAATCCACTTCATTTCTAGCTTCATCTATCAAGTCGGGGATACCATTACCACTTTCCCGTATACCTAAATCGTCTTCGGATAAACGTCCGTCCGTCAACAAATAGGGGAGAAGCATATCATATATATTGCTGACATGAGCTAAATGACGATCCCAATCCATCGCATCCGAATGACCTCCACGTACTTCCGTATTAACCGGATTGCCTGGCAAACGATGTTTCCAGAACGCAGATTCCATAGCTGATTTGAAATGTGGCTCATCCCATACATCTCCTCGTAATTTACGCCATTCCGGATGCCACGGATGTAAATCGGTCTTATACACAGTTAGTCCAATCGGATCAATTTCAGGAATAAACATCGGTTGTCTAGGAGCAGGTGTAATCTTTGGATCAATTGGTTCGCCCAAACGCATGTAATAATACCCACGTACTGAATATTGATAAGGTTTGAAATAGAGATCGTTCTTGATTTCAAAATCCATGCTACAACCTACATCTTCTACCACCAAACGATAACGTCCCGGTTTGGCTTCCTTAAAATCGATGTTCCACACATCCGATCCAGTCATGTTTTTCTTATTGGCTTCCTTCAAATGTTCCGATGAAGCCATCCAAAACTTAACATTTCCTACTTTATGGGACTTCTTCGTAGCCACATTGTACAAATACACCTTTTTACCTTCGAAGGATGAATAATCCCGTTGTCCGCCTTCACCAAGCCATAGGTATAAATCGGCCGCTTTTATCGGTTCTTGTGGTACATAACCTAAGATATTCACATGAATGGATTCAGACATGGAATTCCAAATATCAAATGTTGTACTTGCTGTCTTTACATCTGCATTTACCCCCGATGGAATATGTACCGTATAAGCGCAACCTTGTTTCATCGATTGGGGCAATTGAAGGAATATCCAATGATCAAGTTCACTAGTTAGTGTATTGTCGGTGTTCATTGGCTTTGATTTTCGGTAGGCAGCCAATGCCTTTTGTGTTCCGTAAGATACATCGTCATTGGAACTGATTGACCAATTGTCCGCCATAGATGCAATGGATGGATCCAGTCTATCGCCAAACACTTTCAGCGTATCATCTCCCTCTACGAACGTATGACCTAAAAATGCACTAGGCCCTGTTCCGTCATCCCGGTAACGTACCTCACCATCTCTAAAATGAACCATTAAGTAATCTTTGTCAACAACACTCAATTTCAAGAACTTGGTTGCATGAATAAATTCGATACCGAACAAGGTGAAGAACACCATTAGAATGCTGATGATGAATGACCGTTTCATATATGAGGATTTAAGGGTTATTATCTTCTCAAAATTAGTCATTATTTTTCAATAATCATAGGGTAGGAGACAAAAAAAGACCTTTAGAATGATTATTCTAAAGGTCTTTTTCTAAAGCGGAAGCTGGGGGATTCGAACCCCCGGTACGGTTGCCCGTACGTCAGTTTAGCAAACTGGTGGTTTCAGCCACTCACCCAAACTTCCTTCCTTTGAGGTTCCTGGCGGACTTTGAATCCTCCTTATCCTTATTAAATTAGCTATATAGCGGGATTTTTCGGGCTACATATAGTTATTTCAATAAATTATTCAAGCTTTGACGATGTTCAGAATTATCAGGATCGAAACTATATATTTCAATTTTCCCGTCAATTTCTACAGAAGATTCAGGCATCTCAGATATCTTATATATATCGACATTTTTAAATGTGAACTTAGCAATAAGTATATACTCCCCTGCAATATTCTTATAATAAATACCGGACTTTGCATTATAGGAGAAGATCTTCTTTATATAATCAACACCTGCTTCTGTACTCATTTATTCAAAATCTCATAATTCTTATCTCCAAAGATGGAACGGAGGATTTCAACCTTCTTCTCGTCCTTCAATCGGATCTGAAGAATGGCTTCTACATCCTCATGCTGCTTACCACTTGGCACATATTTTTCTGGGTAAGTGAATAGGTCTATCACTTCAACTCCGAGACAATTTGCGATATTCTCAAGTTCTGCGACTTTCAATTCCCGCTTTCCATTCTCAATATTGCTTATAACAGCATTGTCAACAGATAAGGCATCGGCTAATGCTTTCTGAGGTATGCCCTTGTTGATACGTATTTCCTTTATGTTCTCTATTATCTTCATAATTGCAAAATTATCCTAATCAAAACACTATTAAGTTGAGAAAACATCACTCTTATTTGACATTTTCTCATTATTTGTTTGCGTTATTCTCAAATACGCTATATATTTGCAGCGTGTAATTGAGAATAACACAACGAAGTTTGCAAAAACTCAAGTGTTTTTAAAGTTTAACAACTAATATTTTAATAAAATGGTATTTGGAGACTATATGAACTCTTTACCCAATGTGAAGTTGGATACAATCAAGAAGATTGCAGAATTAACCTGTTCTTCTACGGTTTCAGTGTATCGATGGATGTCGGGTGATATAGAACCACCTTTATTGAAGAAAAAGATTATTGCTGACTACATTGGCAAGAGTGTTGATGAATTGTTTCCGAAACAAAATTGATATGGTATCTTTAGCTAACATCGAATTTTACAACACCCCAGACGGGTCGGTGATGTATAAAGAGAACGGACAACCGGTGAAGCTGTTATCGGAGAACAATCGTGGAATTATTGAAGCTATAATGACCATTATCCAACAGCGATATCCAATAGCCTTTGCCCGATTAGCAGAACTTTATAGCCGCTATGAGCGCAACCGCATTCATTTTGAATTTATGATGGTACATCGTTTCATCCGTTGCAACTTCGGAGAATATGACCAATTCAAATATGACATCGATAGGGGTGGTACTTTCTGTTTCGAAGAAGTACGGTGCCCACTCCGTGGAGAGTGTCAGCATGAGGGTGTCATCTGCAAACCCGAACTTGACACGAAACTGACAGAAAGAGAAATGGATGTGTTTGCATTGATCGGGGAGAGCATGGAAACAATGGCCATTGCTGAAGAGCTTCACATATCTCCGGCCACGGTGAACCGCCATCGGGAAAACATCAAGGCCAAGTTGGGCTTGAAGAATGTGAAGGAGATGATTCATTATTATCTGACTCAAGTCAATAAATGATACCTAATCCAACACATCCGGTTCTGGACGGCAGCCTCCATGGTGGGCTGTCCGGAAGTGTTGTTTCAATAGATTCTTTCGCCTCAATCCACGATTCTCGACCACTCCCTACCATGGAGGGGGTGCGTGGATTGTTTACTAGAGTGTATATACCTTATAATTATATGTAACTATGGAACGGAAATATCAGATGATTAAAGAACTTGCGGATGCACTGCAGAACCGCATCCAAGAAGAGAATCTTCCTATAAAGATTGAATTTGGCGAAGAAGAAGTGGATTGTAATGGAGACAAACAAGTGGATGTCTTGCTGGAGTATGATGATCCTGACTTGGTGAATGATGTGTTGACTGATACGATTAACATGACTTATAATTTAGTATGATATGGCAGGACCTATAATAATGACAGAAGAGTATTGGAAAAACAGCCAATTCTCTATTGCTAGATTCTATGGTAGAATTAATTTGAATGGAAAAATGTTTTATGTTGTCAATAAGGAGGGTATCACAGTCCTGGAACTTAGTGATCCAAACAGTCCGTATTATGTAGAGGGTGACAAGGTTATTCAACCGGGAGAACCTTGTGACCTGGTACATGAAGACTGGATACCTATATATAAAGTATTAGGTCGAGACAAAACAATTGAACTGGTAAAGAACAATACCCCTTTGGTTGAAGCATTAAAAATGATTGAATGATATGAAGAAAGGTCAGAAAGTTAGAATCAAATCATCTGGAAAGATTGGGGTGATTGCAGATAGTGAATTCTTTCATTGGGGTGGAAGAAAGCATGTGAGATATGAAGTGAAGTTTGATAAACAAAAGGATACAGTTTGGTATCCGAAGGAGGAATTGACTACGGACTTGGTAGAACGTGCTACAGTCGTTTTCTGTGGGGAGAATGGTTCTTTGAGTATAGAGTTTTCTTTTCATAGAGAAAAGAATTATTCAATGGATTTAACGCTTACGTGTAATCCGGAAAACATACAGGAACATTATGGGCTTCATGTATTCTTATTTAATATGCTGAAAGAAAGGCTATATGGCAACTCATAAGTTAGTTAATATTTGGTTCCGCCACCCGGAGGTGCGAATTTCGTCCTTTCGGGTGGTTTTGGTTATCCGTTAATTTGTGCTCTAAATCTCAAGCTATGTACTTCAATGAAGATGAAATCCGAAGAATAAATGATGCTGCCGAAGGGCGGTTGCTCGATGTGGTGGAGAAATTCCATACCATGCGAAAGAGTGGTCAGTTATCCTATGTGTGTGACTGCCCGAAATGTAATGCGGCCAAGAAGTTCACTGTCACACCTTCGAAAAATATATTCAAGTGTTTTTCCTGTAACGAAATGGCCGGAAAAGGTGCCATCTCATATCTGATGACCGTAGAAGGGTACAGTTATACGGATGCTTTGGAGTTTCTGGCCAAGGAATTCAATGTGATCCTGGACGAACGCCCACAGAAGAAGCCGGCAAAGGCTGCACCTGTCAAGATGAAAAAGGGCAGCAAGGCTGCAAAGGGGGTGGATGCGGAATCTTATTGCGCTAAGATGTTGGCCGAATCCGGACTTACCTTCGAGGATGTGACAGCCAATGTCTATAAGAGTGACGACAAGTCTTCTATCTTCCAGGCACGTACTTTCAAACCGGGTACCATCGATGATCGTGGCCAATTGACCTCAAAAGGCGATGATGTCATCATTGAATACTATGATTTGGACGGTCTTCCTGTACGCTATACCCAGAAAGACAGTAAGCGGAGAGCTGCAGGTGAAAGCAAGGAATACTATCGGGTGCGCTGGCAGTTCCCTGACATGCATTTGGATAAGGAAGGCAAACCTTTTAAGTACAAATCCCCTCCGGGCAGTGGTACACCCATCTACATTCCGGAAAAGATACGTGCTGCATTCAAAGCACATACCCCCATCGATCGGCTTTACATCCAGGAAGGTGAAAAGAAAGCGGAGAAGGCTTGCAAACATGGCATCCCTTCCATCGCTGTGTCCGGCATTCAGAACTTGGGCAATAAAGGCACTTTGCCTGAGGACTTTGTCCGGATTGTGACAGCTTGCCAAGTGAAGGAAGTTGCATTTGTGTTCGATTCCGATTGGGATGATATCAGTACCAACATCAAGATCAATGACCAGGTAGAGAAACGTCCTCGATGCTTTTTCTATGCAGCCAAGAACTTCAAGGAATATATGCGTACCTTGAAGAACCGGGATATCTATGTAGAGGTTTTCGTTGGCCATATCCGGAAGAATGAAGCCGGCGATAAGGGACTGGATGACTTGTTGGCCAATACACTTCGGGGACGTGAAGACGAACTGGCCAATGATTTCAATTTTGCATGCAATGACAAGCGTGGTGCCGGGCAATTCGTTGAGATGTTCAAGATTACGGCATATACCGACCACAAGCTGGCCGAATTGTGGTGCCTCCATTCCCACGAAGCATTTGCCGAACGGCATAAGGATATACTGAAAAATCTTCCCGAATTCCTTTTCGGTAGATATCGGTGGAAGTTTGACGAGAACGGCAAGGTGGTATTGGCACAGCCTTTCGATGCTGACGAGCAGTTTTGGAAGGTGGTCATCAAGAACCAGGGCAAGGATTCCGAACGTACGGAATATGAATTCTGTTATGTGAACTCACAGAACTTCCTTCAGAACCGTGGATTCGGGAGACTTCGCCGCTTGGATCGTACTTATCAGTTTGTACATCTGGAACCACCGGTGGTACGTTCCATCGAAGCGAGCGATGCCCGTGATTACTTGTTTCAGTTTGCCAAGCACAACTGCTGCGTGGGTGTAAATGAAATGCTCATCAAGGGTGTAAGCCAGTATGTAGGTCCGGACAAGCTTTCGTTGCTTGACTTTGTTCATCCCAACTTTATCCGCCCTACCAGAGACCAGCAATATTTCTATTTCGACAAGACCTGTTGGTTGGTGACCAAGGATGAAGTATCTGAAATGGGGTACGAGAAAATCACCCATCATATATGGGAGGAGCAGCGAAGGAACTATCCGGCCAAGCATCTCGGGAAGCCGCTAATCACGTTCAGTCGCGCTGATGAAGATGTATTTACCTATGAAATTTCCGAAGAAGGGGAGAAATGCCACTATCTCCAGTTCCTGATCAACACGAGCAACTTCACTTGGCGCAAGCCGGACAACGAAGTGACCGACATCGAACGGAACGAGAACCGGACGCATCTGCTGAGTAAGCTTTGCGCCATCGGCTACATGCTGATGGAAGCCAAGGATAACAACGTGGCACGTGCGGTTATCGGTATGGACGGTAAACAGAGTGAAGTAGGGGACTCCAACGGACGTTCCGGAAAGTCGTTGATTGGCGAACTGATGCGTAACGTGATGCCGATAGCCTATATACCAGGCAAGAACTCGGACATATTCAAGGACCAGTTTGTCTGGAATGACGTACAGGAGAATACCAAGCTGGTCTTTATCGATGACGTGCTTCAGAACTTCAACTTTGAATTCCTTTTCCCGAACATTACTGGCGACTGGAGTGTAAATTACAAGGGTGGCCGAAGAATGACGCTTCCTTTCACCCAATCGCCGAAGATATACATAGCTACCAATCATGCCATCCGTGGCGAAGGTTCTTCCTTTACCGACCGCCAATGGCTGTTGGCATTTTCGGATTTCTACAATGACCACCACAAACCGGTAGACGATTTCGGTTCCCTATTCTTCAGTGAATGGGATTTTGACCAATGGAATTTGTGTTGGAACTTGTTGGCCAACTGTATCCAGTTGTATCTTACTTTTGGAGTGATCCAGGCACCGGGTGAGCGATTGGAGCAACGCAAGCGCCGGCAAGAAATGGGAGAGGCTCTGATATCATGGGCTGACGAGTATTTTTCAGACTCAACCAAGATTGGTACAGCCATTCCCCGGAAGGAATTGTACGATGCATTCTGCAATTACGATCCACAACAACGCAAGTACATTTCATCGACAGCCTTCAAGAAAAAGTTCAAGATGTATTGTTCCTGGAAGGGATATGTACTCAATCCTCATAAATATGACAGCGTGACCGGCTTGCCTTTCCAAGTTGATAAGGACGGCCGTCCTATAGTGGACGACAAATCCGGAGGTGTTGAGTATTTTACTTTAGGGATAAACAAGGATTTGGTTCAGCCTTCTACCGAATCAAGTGAACATTTGATAGATTTCTGATGATGCCTAGGAGTTATAGTGAAATATTGGCAAAGGTGGAACCTATATACGAGGCACAGCCGGAGAGGTTCACCAAGTTCTACGACCGGATTACAGTTCTTTTGAATGATTTGAAACCGGGAACAAGTATCCTGATTGCAGAACATTGTACTCCTCGTTCACTTGAGTTGTTCATGGATGTTGCCGAAATGGTCATCATTGAAGATCTGATGCACCGGGATGCTATGGACGGTGTACTGGAGTTTAGTGATGACAGGAAAAGTATTCGTAGGACAGAGGTGTATAGACCGTCGAAAAGTTTATATTCTTCTTATCGAAGAAGCATGGAGCATTCCTAATTTAAGACATTGTAAAGATACTGATTTTCTGCGAATTAAACAAATAATATAGAAGATAAATGCTGAAGAAAGAGAACAAAATATTCGTCGTGGTTTGCCCGGACTTGCAATTGAGGAAACAGCTTATCGCCAGACTGGCAGTCAAACTGGGGTTTGCATTGATTCCTAGCGACGCCATGAAACTGATTAAGCAGAATGTACATGCCTATGATCTTTCAACGGCATATTTCGTGATGTGCTCCGAGTACAGTTTTAGAGGTGCGTCAATTACAAACCAAAGGTTGTACGAAATGGCAGCAAGAGGCATCTGTGTTATCGTAGGTGTACGCGCATTGCCTCGTGAATATGAATTGATATCGCAGGCTTTTTATCCTGATAACCTTTAGTACGAGCGTCCGGTATTCCGGACGCTTTCTTTTTCGGTTTTCCCTTGTACCCTTTACCGGGTTCCAAAAACTTTTGGACAAGGGTGCGGTCGTGCCGCTGGTGAGGCACATATATTATTTTTTTATTTATTTCTTTATTTAAAAAAGTGACCTTATTAAAAATGAATATTTTTTCGTGCAATCGTGCAAAATATAGATTTTTACACCTTAATGAATTAATATACAATAATTTGTGCTTTGCACAAAAATCGCACAAAAACGTACGAATTGTACAAAATTGCACAAAAACGGCTTTTGTACGCACAACGAATTTCTGTACAAAACTTGTACGAATTTTGTGCGTAGCGGAAGGAGTTGTATTTCAGAGGGTTGCAAGGGGTTGTTGTCGGGTGGAGGTACGTTTGCACAAAAATCTACGATTGATATAAAAAGGTGCGCTTATGGGTAGATAATACTATAAAAACTTGACTATTTCAATAAGATTTCGTATCTTAGTAGTTAAAAATCAATCGTTTATGAGCCAAAAAGAGAGAACAAAACCATTTGTAGTAATAGAACTGGAGCCATACCTTCAGGATTTCCTGTTCCATGAGTTCGGTCAGCCCCGGAATCATGACGGAATCGTAGTGTCAGGTACTCACGATATCGGTAGGATGATACAGGCATTGGTGACGGTAAGTGACAAACCTCGCAAACAGCCGTTGGGTGATCATCCGGTGACGCTCTATCTACCTATCCAGTCGTGGAACCATGCATTGTTCGAAGAGAACTTCATCTACATACCGGAGTGGAAGCAGCACCAGTTGCGGTTGTATATCGAGGCGAGTTTCCGGATCAAGGTTCGGGAGTATTTCTTGGCCGGTCATCAGAAGGGGTATCGTCAGGATCATATCATCCGTGCATTCCTTGAAGCGTACAACATCAAGCACAATGCACTCAGTTATGACCAGTTGAAACAGTTGGATTATCGTAATAGACGTAAGATCACGAGGGAAATAGCTGCTGACATCAACAATGCCGTGCCGAAGTGAAAACAATTATTAACAAATTAATTTTTAACCGATTTGTCCCTTTTTGCTCACATTTTAATTAAAACATAACCATGAATGACAAGCATTCGGCTATATGCCACCTTATCTTTTATGAACTTTCTGCAATATCAATACAGTCAAGAATTGGGGTACCAACAGCAAAACTTACAATTATCACTGAAGGTATTAAATTGCCTGTAACAAGTACTTCTTTATCTGAAGTTCGTTCCGCAAACGGCAGTTTTGTAGATATTGAACTATCTGCAAAGATAACGGATACTTCCGTTTCATCAGAAGACATGCTTTTACAATGTTCCTATCGATATGGAATACTCGAACTCCATTACACCGATGGTTCCAGAAAGTTATTGGGATCAAAACAGTCACCGGTGTTTTTGACATACGAAAAATCGGGTATCCCGGCAGCTTTCATCCTGTCTGTCAAAGGCACACAGCCTGAATATGCAAAATTCATATCGTAATAATTTAGTCCTTTTAGCCCGTGGATAGCCATTTTATCTTTGTGTTGGGTTAAATTACATAAACGAAATGGTTTTATCACATTTATATAGTGCAATTCTACGGGGTAAATGGTTCATACGGCTGGAGGATGTTGAAGCCAGTGCCTTGCTAATGCAGCAGGTATTGGACGGCTCCAGTTCCAAATCGGCAGAAGAAAAACTTTCCGACCGTAAGCCGCTGAAGCTTCAGATGACTCAGATGGCTTCATCCAAAAGCCAGTCTGAAATGCCGGACAATGCGGTGGCCGTCATTCCACTTCATGGTACCATGCTGAAATATGGTACCTATTGTGCGTATGGTACCGTAGAAATTGCAGAACTGATACGTGAAGCTGCCAACAATCCGAAAGTGGGTGGAATACTTCTTGATGTGGATTCAGGCGGTGGTGCAGTGGATGCCATTGCGCCCATCCTGGATGCCTTGGAGTACAACCGTTCGGTCGGCAAGAGTTCGGTGGCTCATTGTGACTTGGCGGCTTCGGCTGCTTATTATGCCGCACTGGGTTGTGACGAGATTATTGCCAACAATCAGATATCTGCTGAATTTGGTTCTATCGGTGTAATGATGTCGTTCCCAGATTATGCCAAGTATTATGAGAATGCCGGCATCAAGATTCATACCATCTATTCCAATCTGTCCGATTACAAGAATGCTCCGTTTGAAGCTGCCAAGAAAGGGGAGTATGACAAGATCAAAGCCGAAGAACTGGACCCGTTGGCTCGTAAGTTCCAGGAAGCGGTAAAAAATAAGCGCGGAGATAAATTGGTTTTGGACACGGAAGGTATTCTTTCCGGACGCATGTTCTACGATAACGATGCTTTGGCCTGCGGTTTGATTGATGCTGTGGGTAATAGGGATTTTGCCGTATCACGTGTCCGTTCCATCCGGATAGATGCTACTATCAATGATTACGTTAAATCTAAACTTTAACTATGTTTCAAAAAGTTCTCAAATTGACATTGGGTTTCCTTGGTATTACAGCTTTTGCCAAGGATGCTAAGGGCAAGTCAGTCCTTCTGTCAGAACAAAAGAAGAAGCTGACCGACAAGTGGGGTGAAAGATTCGTCGAATCTTTTGAAAATGATTTGGCCGAGTTCGAAAAGGATGGTGCTACGGCTGAGAGTGCTTTGACTGCCGAACTCGATGCTGAAATGTTGGCGCAATATCAAGCTGACAAGAAATTGTTGGATGAATTGCAGGCGAAGGTGAAGCAGCTCGAGGCTGACAACGAAAAGATGGCCAAGTCTCCGGCTGGTGGTAATGTACAAGAAGTAAATGGTGGTGTCATGAATCAAAACGCATACAAGCCGGACATGAATCTGTCCATCAACAAGAAATACTTTGCGGCTGCATCGGCTGGTTACGAATATAATGGTAATGAAACAGTCGACACAGAGGAACTTCGTACCGAATTCGGTCGTTATGTGTCAAGTGAGAAGATGCAGATCTTCCTGACTTTGCTCAATCCGACCAACTCCATGCAGTACATGTCCACTATCATTACCGACAAGTTCCAGGTGAAGGCTACTCAAGCCAACATCACTTCGGTACTTCAGTCGTTTACTCCGCAGTGGACACCGAAGGGTAAATCGAAGTTTACTCCGCTCACCATCGAGCAGTATCCGATGAAGATTAACGTGTCAATCTATCCGTCGGACATCATCAACGACGTACTCGGTTACTTGTACGATGAAAAGTTGGATCCGAAGGATATGCCGATTGTTCGTTACATCGTAGAACAGCTCGTTCGTCCGAAGTTGGAAGAAGACCGTGAACAGGCTATTTCCCGTGGTCGCTACGAAGAACCGGCAGTCGGTGAAGACGGCAAGTATAAGGCTGGTGAAACCTTGACTGTGTGTAACGGTTACCTTACTCAGTTGTGTGACTTGTATAAGGATAACACCAAACCTGTGAACTGGTTGTTCAAGGGCAAGGCGTTGGGTGTAGGTGCTCAGTTGGTGGCAGACATCGAATCGGCTGTCGATGAAGTATCTCCGAAGTACAAGAACAAGCATCTGACTATCCATGCTGACCCGGATTTGATTCTCAAGTATTCTCGTGCTTACCGTGATAAGTACCCGAACACTAAGAACGAAGACGGTCAGAAGGTGAAGGTGGATTATACCAACTTTACGTTTGCCGGCTTGGAAGGTATGCGTGGTTCCGGAGCATTCTTCATCACTCCGAAGGAAAACTTCAAGCACATCATGTCGCGTGATCCTAAGAATCAGAAGCTCCGTATGGCTACTCAGGACTACGAAGCCAAGATTTATGGTGAATGGCGTGAAGGTTGCGGTTTCTGGATTGCAGAAGCAATCTTCGCTTACTTGCCTGAAGCTTTGGTGAACGAAATTTCTCCGGCTGCAGAAGTAACCGGTGAAGATGGACTCTAATTTGAAAAGGAGGTAATATTATGGGTGAAGCATATTCAATGGTTTCCGTAAAGAAGAAGAGTGACCAGGCTGGTCGTTCTTCCGGAAAGAAAATGTATATCGTGTTGTTCCGTTGGGAAGATGTAGCTACATTCACCAAGGATGAAAAGGGTGTGAAGGTCACTGCTTTTGCTTTTGCTGAAGGCAAGAAGCCGATTGGTGTGTATGCCACTCCATCGACCATCAACATTTATGCCAATTCTGAAGGTGAAGACGATGCCCGTGGCTATATCCATCATGTCGATTTCGAACATCCGGGTACCAGCTTGGAGTTTGACGAAATGATGAATGCCAACATCAATGCGAACCTCGGTGCGATTGTAATGGGTTGTTCAGGTGACGATGCGAAGATTGCCGGTACTCCGTGTACACCTTTGCAAGTGACACAGGACAACTCGCAGGACAACAAGGAAGGCAACAAGAACACCGTTCAGTTGGCCAGTTCCTTGCGTAGCGGTCCACTCGGTAGAATTGCGAAGTCGCTCATCCCGATGACGGATGATGATGAAGTAAACGCCGTTCTTGGCTTGCCTGCTGCAGATGCAACAGGATTGTGATATCTAATTTAAGGTTAACTCGGCTGGCAGTCGGATGACTGCCGGCTTTTATTCTATCAGAAATGAATGTAGAAAAGCAAGAATCTTCAGTAGCTGAAGCAAAACAGACTGAGAAGAAATTGTGTGTCGTTATCCCGTATTACAAGGCAATACATCAACCGATGGCGCTGCTTTATGCTATCCGTTCCTTATGTGCCTATTTGTTGGCGGATTTCAAAGTGGTCGTTATCGGTGATAAAGAGGATTGGTTCAGCCCTGAACTGGTTCATGTACCTTCTTCATTGTCTGCAGTTGATACAGACAGTATCATTGATGATGCCTTCACCAAGGTGACTTTGGTTGAACATATCTCTGATGAATTCATTTTGATGATGCCGGACACTTTCTTGTTGACTCCGTTGTCTGTGTCTCACATGTTGATTTCCAAAGCATCCGAATCGCTTGAATTTAATACGGGATTACCTTTTGGTGTTGATATCAAACAGGTTATGCAATATTTGACGGCGATGCCTGACGAACCTCTGACCATGGAGATTTGTCAACACTGCAGTTCCCATGATCGTCCAGTAGTGGTTGATTGGCGCAAGAACGAATGGTTGCTTCCGGTGGTTTCTGCAAACCCGAATCCGGCAAAGTTTAAGGAATTGGTGGACAAACGTTTCTTCATGCGTTACAGCAAAGAGGGGTGGAGCGGATTCCTTCAAGACAAATTGAAGGTTATGTATCCGAACAAATCGAAGTACGAAGTGTAATGAAACAGGATATCATCACTTGGCTGAAGTCAGGTGCGAACGCTCAAGAGGGTGTGCAGCTTATGAAAAGGGCGGGCGCACCCTCTCTTGCATTACGCCTGGTATCTTCCAATCCTTCCCGTTACAAGAAGATGATGGTGGAGTGGTTGGCTCAGAAATTTGGTATCGATGAAAACTTGTCCATGATACGTCAGACAACCGAAGTGGTTGTTCTCAAGGAGAAAACCAAATCCTTCCGGGAAGAATTTCCTTTCTTGGATCAACCCGATTGCCCGGTTGAACTGGAAGCCTTGGCTTCACGAAAGTTCTCACGCTATCACGATTACGTGAAGTTGCATCTTAAGCTTCGTGAATGTCGTAGTCTGGATGAATGTGCCAAGGTCGCACGTGAACTGTTGGACAGCTATATGGAGAACCGTGCAATATGGGCAGAATTGAACTATTACCAAAAGCACAAGGTCATATTGGGTAAACATCCCATCTTTGCGGCTTTCGCTCGTCGCAAGAACTTGCTCGTCATGTCAGTCAAGGACCTGATGAAACGTAAGCAGCAGCTGGAGAATAACATTTGGCGGGTGCAGTCCGAGATGAAAAGAGGTGACAAGCCGCATTTGGATGGCCAGCGTCGAGAGCGGTTGAACGCCTATCAGGCGGAATTAGCCGAAGTAAACAGGTTATTGGATGAAGAATAGATTTTTCGACCTCGATGAATTGTTTGGCGAAGTACGTCAATCCCGGATGTTTTCGCAACGGTTTGAAAGTATCTTGACTTTCAAACTCAACAATCTGCGTGAACTGTGCGGACGATTGCCTGAAAACGGCGAGGCGTTTTTCATTGAAACCCGAAAAAGTTTCACGGCATTTACGTTCATTGTCTACCTGATCAAGAATGCCGGCTATGTCAGACATATCTACATAGCGACCTATTTAACCAATGAACGTATCATCAATGCTTTGCTCCGATGGAGAGACAAAGGGATGATTGGTACCATTCATCTGCATGTTTCCGAGACGCTGAAATTCCGTATGCCGGAAATATTCCAGCGGTTGAAACAGTTGCACAATGAGGGCATCATTACGTTGACTTATGGTTGGACACACAAGAAAGTGACTTGCCTGGATACTGAATCCGGCCATTATGTGGTCGAAGGTTCAGGTAACTATGGCGAGAATGCACTTGAAGAACAATACGTATTCCTTAAATCACATAAAGTATATGAATTCAGAATCGGCAATTAATGTTTGGACAGAACGTCCTAAATGGTTCGGTCGAATCAATATCGAAGAATATGAGAAATTGGCATCCATCGGATATACACCGCAACAGATAGCGATGTACTATGACATCGAAGTGGGTGATTTCATGTTCTACTTTACGTTGCTTCGTTCACCTCTGAAGTATCATTATGACCGTGGACAGTTGTTGCAGCAGGCCAAGGAAGGTATTTCCATGACCGATGCAGCGGCCACGGGTGAGAATGTAACCCAAGCGCAGCGCTTGGACAAGTTCCGTGGGCAATTGGAGTTCAAGAACAACATTAACAAAGTATTTTTCGGTGATTTAGATGTTTGAGAAAAGTTATTATCACGTCCTGCAGGACTATATCCAGAGTGGTTGCAAGGAGCAGCTTACACCCGAGGAACAGGAATATTACAATGCGTTGTATGCCATCGTAGGCATTCATCGCAAGTATGGCCGTGACCAGGCAATCAATTTGTTGATGCATGAGCCATTCAATTGTTCACGTCCTCGTGCCCGTGAGATGTATAACGAAGCGGTCAATCTCTTCTATCTGGATGATTCCATCGAGAACCGGGCACACCGTAACATGATTTTTGAGGATTTGCAGAAAGCTGCACAGGCTGTCTTGCTTTCGGCCAAATCGCCCAAGGACATGGAGATTTACGGTAATCTGAAGATTCAGGCATGGAAGGTGAAGCAGCTGGACAAAGAAGACCCAATCAAGAGAGAGCAACCGAAGGAGAAGCCTATCAAGCTTTATACAACCGATTCCAACATGATTGGTATTCCTTCCATTGACCGTAATCTGTTGGCTCAGCAGATTGACAACATCCCGGATATTTCGGAACGTGATCGTGAACGTCTGAAACGGGATGCCAACATTATTGAAACCTCATTTGAAGAAATGCTCGATGACACGGAAGAAAAAACTCAGGATTACGGATGATGTCGAAGTCCGTTTCGGTAATTGGGTAGCACAGCTGCTATCCATCATTATGCCTTGGTCACTCTATTGGGTGGCCGGTCGTGCTTCTGCCAAGACTGTACAGGTTCTTGCGGAACGGGTTCAGGAAGTTGCAATGGATTGTCCCGGTGCTCCCTTCGCATGGGTGGCCGATACCTATTCGGATTTGCACAAGAATGTGATTCCTTCGCTCATCGATGGGCTTGCATTGTTGGGGTGGGAATATGGGACTCACTACGTTATCAATGAATCTCCACCCGAAGAATGGAAGCTCCGTATGTATAACATCTGTTCCGATTGGCGCAATACCATGGTCTTCTATACGGGATTCAATTTCACATTCATTTCTTTGGATCGTATGGCCATCGGTGCCGGACGTTCGTATGTCGGTGTATTCGGTGATGAAGTCAAGTACTTCCCGGAAGAAAAGTTCACTAACTTGTTGAAGGCCGTCCGTGGTTTCTATGTCAAGTACGGAGATTCAGTCTGGTACCGAAGCAGAACACTTACCACCGATATGCCGAATCCGAACCATTTGGGAGAATATGACTGGATTCTGAAGATGTCCAAGCAGAATGATAAGCAGAAAATCATGCTTGCCCTTCGTGCCGGATTGGTGTATAATGACACCAAGAAGACCTATGTTTCCCATCTTCAGGAATATGAAGTATTGAAGAAAGCTTTCCGTACAGACCGTTCCTTGGCATCTAAAGTGGAGAAAGCGGAAAAATCCATGCAGTTGGCCAAGCGTAACATGGAACGGTGGGAACAACGATGGATAAAGGCACGGCAGCGCGTCTCTCTATTCTTCATATCATCGACATACGTCAATGCGGATATCCTTGGTTTGGAATGGTTCCAGGATGAAATCACGGAAGGTTTGGAGGGCTTGAACTGCAACGTGCTTTCCATCATCCCTAAATTGGAATCCAGTGTGCTGTTTTATCCGAATCTTACCATCGGCCACTTCTATGCCGATGGCTATCTCAATGATGTCATCGACAAGCACCCATTGGCATGGCAGGAGGATTGTACTGTACTTAGGTACTTGGATAAAAGCAGCTATCTGGAGGCTGGCATGGACTCCGGTAACATGCTCTCCATGGTCATTGGGCAGCGTAAAGGTAGTACCTACTATGTGCTGAAAGAGTTCTATTCTTTACCACCACAGACAGCACGTGAGCTGGCGGATGCTTTCCTGGCATACTTCGCTCCGATGAAACGCAAGGTTCTGAAGCTGTACTATGACCGCTCCATGAACAACTACAAGCGTGTCAAGTCGGATATGGCCACGCAGATCAAGAATTGTATCGAGAAGTATGCCGATGGCTCTTCTACGGGTTGGAGTGTGCAGCTGATGTCATTGAACCAAGGAAACATCGGCAGTAACTTGGAGTACCGGTTCATGCAGGACTTGATGGCGGGCAATCTCCAGCGCCGCCTGTTCTCACTCAGGATAGACCAATACAATTGCCGTAATCTCAAGAGTGAGATGGAGGTAACGAAGACCAAGTCTGTAACCGACCGCAATGGTGCAACCATGGTGGTAAAGGAGAAGACGGGTGATAAGCTTCCTACGGCAAGACTGCCCAAAGAGTCCACTAACTTGACCGATGCTTTCAAGTATCTGATGATGCGCAAGGAGTGGTTGCGTGTATGGCAGTCTAAAGGTGTTGCTTATATAGGATAATGCTTCAAAGGATGCTATAGTGCCCTTCCAACGTGGTTGGAGGGGCTTTTTTATAGGTCAAACCTTGCTGGAGGTGGGATTTCGTCACATTTCCCCTTTGTTTTGTCTCTTGCAATCGCAAGTCGGGGGCGGTGCGGCTCGGGCATCGGTGCGATTCCGTTTCTCAATTTTGAGAAACGGGGGAGGTTTGTATCTTGGTTTTTAGGTACTTGGATTTTCAAGTACCTTTTTTTTTGCGTAAAGTCGCCCCATTTGAAGAAAAAGTTGTCCCAAATGACATCGGGCGCCGCGAAAAGTCCATGCGTATGCGTTTCTCTCCATACCCATGGACTTTTCGCGGGTAAGTGGTAGAAAGCGATGCTTTCTGTTGATTGTCTGAGTTGTCTTGAAGAGGTTGAAATTCTTCAGTACGCAGGCTTAACCTCAGAACTTCACCCACATCATCCAACATTTTATTTTGGTAGCGTTCCGCTGTATTGTTTAGGCTGTTTCCTTTTCTGATTGTCGCCATTCATTTCTGTCACCTATCACTGCGCAGTTCCGCTTTTTTGTGCTGCAAAGGTAAATGCCGCCTCTCACTGGCTCAAGTTCAAGCAACGTTTCCGTAAAAATCTCCAGCCCTTCGGGTAGTATTCAAGCCGATGGTTTCCGTGAAAAACTTGCTCTTGCTCTATCCAGCACCTTTGTCGGCAGCGTAAAAAAGGCGAAACATACCGCGTAGCGACAGGCGACGCAGAAAAAAAAAGCTCCAATCAGGGAAACAGCCGAATAAAGGCTCACACCCACCGAGCTCAAGGTTCATCATAAAATTATCAAGCCATGAATTACCGAATGAAAACTTTTACCTACAAACAAGCGATTGCCGAACTAACAAAAATTTTCGGTTCTTATGAAGTAACGGACAAGGTAGACACTACCAACAGACTAGAGGTGTATTTTACAACTTCGGACGGACAAAGTCTGTGCCTATTTGCTGATGAAAGCGAGTATTTCCAACGATTTTCCAATTATGAAATAATAGAAGCATGAAAAAGAGTAATGACCCCAAGAAGAAAGAAGAAGCGCTCAAAAGAAGAGCTGCTCTTAAAGACTTGTCTTCAAGTCTACAAAACTTGTCAAAACAAGGACTATTCCCCGAGTTCCCCACAGTTAACGGATTGTTGCGGTACTACTACGAAAGCCGAGGATATAAGGAATTAAAGACTTTCCGCCAATGGAAAGAGGAAGGCTTTACAGTGAAGAAAGGAGAAAAGGCCATTTTGCTTTGGGCGCAACCCGTAGCAAGTAGCCATAGTAAGGAAGCAGCGACCGAAGCCGGAAAGACCGAAGAAGAAGCAAAAGAGGACTATTTTCCCGTGTGCCATGTGTTCGCAGCTTGTCAAGTGCAACCGATGAAAAACAATTAACCCTATTTATAAACATTAAATTTTCAAGATTATGAAGACAAACGAAGCAAAGAAAGTGAGTAAGGTAATGGCAGAAATGGCTGCTCAGTCTGTAAACCCTGTAATGGTAGCAGTTGCGCCCATCGTGAACAATCCACAGGAAGAAGCCCCAAAGGCCGAAGAAGTAGCGGAAGCAGTTGAAGCGGTAAAGGTGGAAGAATCGCCAAAGGTGGATGAAGCACCCAAGGCAGAAGCCAAGGGAAAGAAGAAGCCGACCAAGAAGCAGACAGCCGAGGAACTGCAAGCCGAAATCGAACGCAAGACGGCAGAACTCCAAAGATGCTTGGCAGACCTGGAACGAAAGAAGAAGCTTTCCAACGACCGAAGCGCATTTATGTCTGCTTTGGACGATTTGGATGCAGCCGAGTCGAAGTTAGGAGAGGAGGACGGGTTCAATTCGCCCAACTATAAACTGAAATTTTCGGGTGGATATGGTAGCGGAGAAATTTTCGCCTTGTCGAATCGTTTTGTGCTGGTGGAGTTCATCGGTTTCATGCGTGGCCGTATCAAGTCCAAAATTTCGGAAATTGAAACGCTCTTGATTGCTGAATAATTCGGCAAAGGGTAGGGAAGCAGCCTTTAGGGGCTGCTTTTTTTGTGCCGTTATGGTTGGGTGGCCCCCATTCCGTTTTGCTCCTGAAATAAATTTCGTGAGCAAAACGGAATGGGACCCGGTTGTTTGTTAGGGAAGTGTACTTCCTTAACATTTATATTTCCGTTCCATGAACCACGGAGGGGAAATTATTCAATAAAGTAATAAAATAATTACCTAAATGTTTGTTGGTAATAAAATAATTACCTATCTTTGTAGTGTAATCAAAAAGGAACAAGATATGCCAACAATTTTAATTTTATTCGGTTTAAAGTTTAGAATCTATGTCCGAGACCATGAGCCTATTCATGTTCATGTTATCAGTCAAGATGGTGAAGCGAAATTCAAAGTAGGTGAGGAAGTAAGCCTTATGGATAACAAAGGTATGAAACCTAAGGATTTGAAACTTGCAGAAAGCATCATCGAGGAAAACAAGGAATTGGTCATTACAGAATGGATTAAGATATACGGCAAGTAAGCCGTATATCTCCACTATAAGAAAGGAGGTATTTATGAGAGCAAAAAGAGTTTGGTTTGAAGGTGAACGCATCTACATTGAAACGGATGACGGGCGTACCTTGTGGCAATCGATTCTTTATTACCAGAGATTGAAGAATGCAACAGAGGAACAGCGCAATGATTACGAACTGGGTGCGTTCGGCATTCATTGGGAAGAGATTGACGAAGATGTCTCTTATGAGAGCTTTGAGTATGATATGCCGGAGCCTACGGGTATCTCACGAATCTTCCTTACTCATCCGGAATTAAACGCTTCGGCTGTGGCTCGCAGGTTGGGTATTCAGCAAAGTTTGTTGGCACAATATATAAGAGGCTTGAAAAAACCGTCTGCTGAGCGTGAACGGATGATTTTGGATACTATCCGGGAGATTGGTAGTGAATTGTCAACGATTACGATTTATTAAGATATGATGAATAAAAGTCATCAATGGCTGGCAGAACAAAAAATATATAGGTATAGAAGGAAAAGACCAGCAAGGTTAATAAGACGATATGGTGTACAAATTACTGGGAAATTAACTCATAAAGTGCTTTTGCCATTTGCTGTAAACCATTTTATGAATAATTTAGGTTTTGCAAAGTCTTTGAAAAATAAGATAACAGTACCTAAGGATTTCTCTTTTTACACGAATTTTAATGCTTGCATTAATTTCTTTAGAGAACTGATTTCTACTTTTGTGAATAAAGAAAATGATGTGACGATTGATTTTTCTCAATGTCGTAATGTCTCTGTATCTACGCTTACATTGATTGATGTGTTGTATAAGGAGTTTCTTTTAGGGCAAATTAGGCATAAAAGAATCAATGAAAATCATTATATAAGAAGATTAAAGATAATACCTTCATATCATTCTTTTGAAGTAAAAAAGTATTTGCATAGTTTAAGATTCTATGAATATGACGATTTCAAGGATGGTGATGGCGAAGTATTACCTTTCGAATTGATAAAAGGTAAGAAAAGAAATAGTTATCAAGAAAATACTAAAGGAAAGGCTGTTGCTCAAATTGTCGAATTCATTAACAATTCACTTCAACCCGTTAATAAAAGTTTGACTTCTGATGGCTTGAATATTATTGAGTCTCTTGTTTCTGAGATTTTGAATAATGCAGAGGATCATAGTCATAATAATTGTGAATGGTATGCAAATGGTATTGCTTTTCATGAAACGATAAAAAATGAAGATGTTGTAGAACTAAACCTTGTTATTATGAATTTTGGTAATACCATGTATCAAGGTTTTGAGGGTACAAAAGTCTTGAATAAAGATAATTACTCAAAAGTTGATAATAAGTATAACCAGCATAGACTATTATTTAAAGGGCATAATAGATTTGAACGAGAATCCTTATTTATGCTTTATATGCTTAATGAAGGTATAAGTCGTTTAAAATATGAGGATGATTCTCGTGGAAATGGAACAATGCAGTTTTTGGATGCTTTCTCTCAGATTGGAAGTTTTGGGAATAAGAATCCGGATTTCATACCACGATTGAACATAATTTCAGGACATACTGTTTTGTCGTGTGATAATAAAGTGGCTCCATATGCTGAAGGGAAACACCTTAAATTATCATTAAACAAAGAAAAAGACTTAACTTTGTTGCCTGATACCGAATATTTGAATTATTATAATGAGTTCTTTCCAGGTACCATTATAGAATGTAGAATATTTTTAAATGAAAAGTTTTTTGATGAAATATTAAATAATAACCACAATGAATAATGATATTTTTTTAACTAAAGCTCATCGGGGTATTGGTAGTACGCTGTTTACAGGTCGACCTGAAGGTAAAGCTGTTCGAAAAGAGTTGAAGTTGGATGAGAAGGATAAAACTTCTGAAGAATATACCATATATATCCCAGAAGGTACTACATCCTTTAATACATCTTTTTTCCTTGGTCTGTTTTTTGACAGTATAAAGGAGCTTGGTAGTATAGAGTCCTTTAAAAAGAAATATGTAATAAGTTTATCTAAATTGGAAGAATCCCTTCACCCAAGTATTGAACGTAATTTGAAAGGATGTTATCGGAAGGCTGAAAATGAATTGGATAAATCAACAGGATTAGACTAATAGGAGGTTGAATGACAGATACGATTTATGTTTGTTTAAAAGACTCTTTATTGTCCGGCAATTTTGTTGGGATATTGAATTGTTCAGAAAAGGATGATTTCCTATGGTCTTTGTCTCTCAATGATTTTTTGACATTGCTTTTATCGTGTGCTGGTTTTTTTATAGTATTGTGCCAATTTCGTCATGAAATGAAATTAAGCAGAAAACAATCAAAAGAGGCTAGTGATAAAGACATTAAGGTTAAAGAACGAGAGTGGTATTTGAGTGTTATTGTTCAACCTCAAATAGATTCGATAAATGAATTTTATAAGGAACTCATAGAAAAAGTGTCCAATGATGTAGAGAATATTAGAGATAATATTTATTTGTCAGAAATGGATATTTTGGTGTGCCAAAGTAAAATTATTGCAGATAATCAAGAATATATTTATAGTTTCTTTGATCATCTGGAGACGTTGGTGCAGCCTTTTGATGAAAAATTATCTATGAGTATTGTTGATGAAGCTATGGATTTAGAAGATAGAACTTCAAAGTTGATTGAGTATTATTTGAAGAATAAGGATGAATCTTTAGGAGATATCAGAAGGTTGCTTCTTTTGAATAAAGTAAATGTTATATCTCTGTTATACGATAAATCAAAAGAAATCTAAGTTTCCTTACCTTTGCAAAGTAGAAGTTTTCGCTTTTGATTAGTAAATGCATTTTAAAAGGTTCCAGCTATGGCTGGACCTTTTTTTTATACTAATGCTTTGATGTTTTGAAGTTTTCAGAAAATATGCTTATATTTGTGATGCCGAATTAAAACCAATAAAATGAATCCCTTGTCAACGTGTAATCCGTAAAATCGGGTTCCGGGTGGTTCCGGTCGGCGCACGTTGATAAGGGGTTCGCCATTTATGATTATGTCTAATACACCTACTATCGTAATATTACCATCGACACCTTCACCTGTTCCTGTAACACCGGAACCTAGTACAGAGTCACCAGAGATTCAAATCTTAGAAAAACGAGAATAGGATGAAAATAACAACCGATGCAACAATTCCCCATATCGTAGAATTGAGGGAGTGACGGTATTGTTCCACTCTCTTAATGTTAGACTTGTGTTGGGTTTCTATTGCGTCATTTAATGATATGATTTCATTTCGCAATATTAGTTTTTGTTGAAGTTCTGTTGTGACTTTTTCATTCCACCCATTGGCATATTCATTCGGCTGTAGTTCGTCAAAATTTCGTCCCATAGGCATATAGGTTCTTGGTAGCAGTACCAATAAGATGAAATATGTGGCTCTAATGATGCCTATAAGAAGGGTTATTATAGCATAACAGGTTGCATTGAAGTCAAGATTTGCATAGAGATATCCGAAGCCGAAAGTGAGCAGACCGATATATATAGATATCAGTTTATAGCTTCGTTCTGTTGTGTCCCGTGAGGTTTGTATCAGATCTTTTAGACGTTCTTTCATGCTTTCGTGAAAAAACTTGATGACTTCCAATGATAATATCATTAAATTTTCATCGGTGATTTTATATTTTTCTTCCATATCTAATACCTTTTTTGCAAAAGTAACGATTTTGCACATACAATGTATGGTATAAACAAATGATTTATAGTGTTATTAGCAAAATATTTACTCTGTTGGTTTATAAAAATGTTTGTCATAACTTTGCGGTATAACTAAAAATTTTAAAAGATATGGTAACAATTATTTATTCAAAAAGAGGACTTTCAACTAATTTCCCGATTAGTGCGAGATTGTTTGAACAAGTGGGTAATACTCTAGTCAGAGTGGTGTGTGAATCTTATTATTATGGGAGTGCTGAATCTTTGGAGGACTTGGTATGTGAATATATGAATACCTTTATGCCTTCTGGCTTAGAGATATATACATATCATGTAACTTCTGATTGTAGTTCCGGTATCGATAGTGAGGGCAAAAGATATATTAAGGAACTTGTTTTTCAAGTACTTGTTTAATCATTAATCACTACCTTCGCATAGTAGAAGTTTTCACTTTATAATTAAATGCACTTTAAAGGGTTCCGCCTATGGCTGGAGCCCTTTTTTGTTTCCAAATGTAAAATACTTATATTTACCGTGTGTTTTACTTATTTTCTCCGTAGGTTTTGTAAATTCAAAAATTCTCCCTATATTTGCAGTGCGTTACATTTTGGGAAGGCGAGTCAGTTCGCCAACATTTGCCGTTGGCTTTTTTTGTGCCAGGCCGTATCATTTTGCTGACTTCAGCAAAATGTTCTGTTGATATAGTTCCGACCCCCGTGTGGAGCGTTAATGCGCCCACTGCCTTCTCAAGGTGTAACGCGACGGGAAAGCGGAACTTTCTTTTTTAGATAAGTACGTCTTAATTTTTTGGGTTGAGAGTTCCCTTTCCCGTGTATATTAATCGACATAAATTGGTGATTAATTAACATAAAGTTTCAATTCATTTTACCGCGTTACAAAATGAAAAAACAAACAACCCTCAAGCTGCAGCCTGCAGCATTGTCAGCCCTTATTGTATGGCTGAATAGTGATAATTCATTGTTCTCCTCTGTACTGGAGAGCACAGTTTCCAACCGACAGGTATTGCTCATCGGCCATGCTTGCCTTGCGTTCTCAGCATTGGTATGTGCATGTACGTTGTCGCCCATGGCAGCGGTATTGATGCTGCTTTGGTTCGTTGTGTCGTTATCTCTTTGCAAGAAAGGAGGTATCAAATGATGTTCTTCGTATCTAAAATCAACACTTGGAATTCCGTCAATCATAAGGGCGTAGAAGTTCAAGAATGGTTGGGCTCATTTGCTCATCATCTTCTCCCGAATGAATTGTCTAAGGATGCCTTGATAGAAACCATTCGTGTGAAGTTGCAGGATTTTGACCGTAAACATCCTCGCACGATACCCCTTGTCATGTCTAAGGTTCACATTGATACTAAAACACCGCTCTATTTCTCCATATACCCCAAAGGCCATTCGGATAAGCCGGTTGCATCTTTCTACATCCACAAAGTGGTTGGTGAATATCGTTTCAATGAAGTTAATTACCCGAGATTAGAGAAAGGAGGTATGAAATGAAACGTGCCCGTAAATTGGTGGATGATGCCGTTACTTATGTGGCATCTTCACGCAAGCATGTCGGTGGCCAGACCAGTGAATACATCTATACGGTGTGGTTTGATGGCAACTCGGTGATTGATGATGCTTCGGCCGATGAACTCCGTGAGTTGGTATCGTGCATACAATCCGCTCTGAAGGAAACGGAGAAAGGAGGTAGCAATGAGCAATAATTGTCTTACTCATGTATGCTCTGTTTCTATTCCAGAAGAAAGAATATCTTTGGGTGATTGGCTCAAATTGTTTGAAGCATCTCCTCTAAAAGATGAACTTCCCAATGAAGAATTCATGGAGTTTTGTACTGATTTATATTATATCCGTTATCCGGAGAAAGGGGGTGAGCAATGAAGATTGTCTATACCTTGAAGAATGTGACTGACCTGGAGTGGGCATTGGCCATTGCTGCAGAAGTGAAAGCTGAGGTGGGAATTACTCCGGACTATATAGAAACTGATAGAGGCGAACGCATAACGTATGATCGTACGGACTTGAAGAGACTGGAGAAAGGTGATATCGGTGATTCTGATTATATATCCAGGCATCAATTACTTTCAGAAAAATAAATACATAGCTAAATATTTGGGCGTGGCCTTGCTTACTCGTGAGAGTGGGCAGGGTCTTTTTTTGTCCTTTTATCTGAGGTAGTTGTATCGTACTTTTGTAGCATGGGAATCATGAAGAGACAGGCCGAAACGATGACGAACCGAAGGAGTTGGGGACAGAAGTCAAACTCCTTGGGTGGACGGACATGGCCGATAGAGGTTATCGTGGAAGGTGATACGGGCATTACCCAGCGCCATCAACGTGAACTCGACAAGAAATCGGTTGCCAAGTTCAACCGTCAGGTGCGGGCATGGGGTAAAATGGTTAATGGTGCCTTGGTGACAAGCATCGGCCAACACATAGACAAGGATGTGCATCTCTCCTCCAGCTTGAAGCAGAACTATCGCCATTATGGCAAGACCGTTCGGGCTGGCGAAGAGATAACGAGCATCGGGTTCAGCTTTGCCGAAGAGGGTATCTATGTGCATCTGGGTGTAGGCCGTGGCTATGCCATGGAGGGTGGTACCCGCATCATCACCAAGAAGACCAACCGTGATGATCTTCGCAAGCCGAAGGACTGGTTCAACTCCGTCATCCGGATGCACATTGATTCCCTGGGTGAGATAGTGAAGAATTATTGTGGGGACTTGTACTTGAACGCGTCCCGGATATACATCAACAGATAGTTATGAGTGAGACAAAAAGAATTGGAGACTTTCATTTTGTGCCTACCGAGGTGGGCACATACGCCGTGCGGATGGAGGGCAGTCTGAATGATACCTTCGAGCGGTTTCTGAGCTTCGATGCCACCAGTTGGGATATGGATCCTATAACGGTGGCCGGAGTGCGTGTCGTTCCATGGGGAGCGGACAACAACCTGCCTAAGAACATGCGCCGGATACTGGAGAAAAACAACTTGGCACCGGGCATCCTTGACCGAAAACTTGGATTGATATATGGACAAGGGCCAATGCTCTATACGCTGGAAGTGCAAGAGAACGAACGGGTGCAGAACTGGATGCAGGATGATGAAATACAGAACTGGTTGGACAGCTGGGACTATCGGGGCTTTATCCGCCAAATGCTGATGGAATATAACCACCTGAAGGGCTGCTTCGTGAAATATGTTTCAGGCAAGTCCGTCCGTGTGGGCAAGCCTTGGATTCACTCGCTGGAGTGTGTTCCTTCGGCTGATTGCCGGCTTGTCTGGCCAAGGAACGACTCACGCAGGGTGGATGATGTGACCGATATCATGGTAGGTGACTTCGATGCCTACACGAATCCAACCTACAAACTCTTCCCGGTGTTCGACAAATGGCATCCCTCGAAACATGAAGTGGCCATGAAGTACCATTCCATGCGTAGTTTCGGACGCAATTTCTATTCTCTCTCTTCCTTCTATGGCTCCGTTCCATGGATGGCAGATGCCAATACCTTGCCCGAAATCATCGCTTATCTGAACAACAACATGATAGCAGCTGCCTACATCGTGCATGTACCGCAAGGCTATTGGGAGGAGAAACGCCGGTTAATAGAAGACAAACAGCCGGATCTGAACGAAGCACAGATTCTACGGAAACTGGATGATGTGAAACAGACGCTCGCCCAACAGATAGCCGAAGTGATGGCGGGCAAGAACAATGCCGGCAAGTTCTTCATGTGTGTGGATTTCATTGATGTGGACGGCCATGAACAAAGTTGGAAGATAGAGCCTATCGAAATGAACATTGACAAGTACATCGATGCACTGACCAAGATATCACGCATAGCGGATTCTTCGACCACTTCGGGACTCGGACTGAATCCGGCATTGGCCAACATCATCATCGACGGCAAGGGGGACAGCGGTAGCCAGATGCTTTATGCGCTGAAACTGTTCTATGGTGCCGATACGCAGATTCCCGAAGATATCGCCTTGGAGGCTATCAATGACGCTATCCGCATCAATTTCCCTCACAAGAAGGGCATTTTTATGGGGCTTTACCGAAAAGTCATCAACAAAGAGGACAATGTAACGGCCGGAGAACGTGCCACTAACCAAGTATAGCCATGGAAAAGAAAGAAATCATTTTCCCCGATTGTTGGGAGGAACTGACACCTTCGGAGTGGTGTCATCTATTGAAACTCCGTGGCAGACTGGAGAGTGATAACCGCATCAGTCTGATGGATGTGAAACGCTCATGGGCATATTTTGTACTGAGAGGCCGTGGATGGCGTGAGGGATTCCGTGCAGTCGAACCGTTGGCGGTACTGGAGAATGCCGCCAAATCCTTGGATTGGATGTGGAAAGTACATGAAAACGGTGTTATCGAACTGACCTTTGATTCAACAGAACAACTCTTGCCGAAATGGAGAAGGTACCGTGGACCCAAATCCCATGGTGCGGACTTGACTTTCGGAGAGTTCCGCCATGCACTGGCTTATTGCAACAACTATACGCAGGAGCATCGTCCGGATATGCTGACCGCCCTATGCGGTGTGCTTTACCGCAATGCCGGCAACAGCAAGTTGGGGCAATACCGTGAACCTTTCAATGCCAATCTGATACAGCTGTACTGCAACCGCATCCATAAGATGCCGGACTTCCTGAAGTGGGGAGTGTATGCTTGGTTCAGCAGCTTCTGCAGGTTCCTTACGGAAGGGACGTTCATCATCGACGGACACGAGGTGTGTTTTGCACCCGTTTTCAGCCGTTCGAAGAGTGAGGATGTGACAGATCAGTCGTTGGGACTGAACAGCATCCTGTTTTCCGTAGCCGAAAGTGGTGTGTTCGGGTCTGCAAAGGATACTGATGATGCACCTTTGCTACGGGTATTGATGAAACTATTGGATGACCATAACAAGGCAGAAGCCTTGAGAAAGGAGATGAAGAAATGATATTCAACAAAAATAACAATGGGGCGCAAGAATTGCGTGATCTGACTGGCAACTATTATGCCAACAATGACTTTAATAAGATAAAAAGTGACATCAAGTCTGCTTCCTATTACCTCACCAAAGTCATAGGTGATGACGTATATGTACGTGCCATAGATGCGTATCAGAAAAATGAGGAATCCGGTACCGGTGAAGGACAGATTGCCGATGTGCCGAAGTTCATCGAGCTTGTGCAGCGTCCTATTGCTATCATGGCAACCTTGCAGATGTACCGCAAGAACGACGTTTCACACGAAGACAGTGGGCGCAAGGTGGTAGTGACCAGTGACGGTACCGACAAGATACCCTGGGAGTGGCAGCTGGACCGAGACGATGCCATCCATATGGAGGAATATTATCAGGCTGTAGAACAGTTGATAGATTATCTCAACAAGACTGAGCTGAAGGAATGGATGGAGAGCGAGCAGAAGAAATTGGCCGACACGCTGCTTATCCGTAGCGGTCGCGAGTTCGACAAGTACTTTCCCATCCAGTCGAGCGAGCGGATGTACTTGCTGATGGTAGGATTCATCCGTGAGGTGCAGATGCGCTATATCCGTCCGGCATACGGCACGGAGAAATGGGCGGAACTGTTGGCTGACCGGTCTACACCTGAGAACGAAGTACGTTTTGCAGCATGTAAAGCGACCGCTTTGCTCAGCATGTCACTTGCCCTGCTCAGAATGCCGTTACAACTGATTCCGGGCGGTGTAGTACGAAGCTACATGAGTGAAAACGGGATGCGCGAATCCCTTCCCGCTTCACTTGATGATGTGAAACGACTAGCTTCCTGGCTAGAGCAGGATGCCAAGGACTGGATAGTCCAGATGAAGGACTTGAGAGACGGGAACACGGGTGACATCAGTCTGCTGCCCGAGAATGACAGACACAACAAATTCTGCTTATTATGACGATACTGCAACAACCATCGGCCAATGAAGTAGCCATGAATATGACCGACTTCATCATCGATACCGATTCTACCATAAACTTCAGTGTAAAGTATGGAAGCCAAACGATATTGAGCGAGGACTATGTGCCGGATGCCAACTGGCAGGTGCGTACACACAAGTTGGGCAAGTTCTTAGCACAAGCCTTATGGGGACTTTGGCCAACCTCGGATGATTATGAACAAGACCATATGAAGGGTACATTCAACTTTTACATCAACGGAGGGTTTCAATGCTCCAGCGATGTGTTGTTTTCGTGCCGTTATCTGAAGGGCGTGACAAATCCGGTGTTCCTGACGAATGGCAACATCAAGATAACCCGTCCAGGAGTGACGGAATGGCTTACGGTGAATGCAGCCGGAGTGAATGTAACGGTGAGCGGTGTAGATGAGTATGGTGGTTTGCTGACTGTTCCCATGGGTACGGTGTCGGACGTGACTACCTTCAACGTGAGCGTGGACAGAGTAACGACTCTGTTGGGCTTTACTCCGGTGGGTGAGTATATCATTAAGGCCGGTACTGTCGAGTTCTGCTATGTGGTGGACCATAATCACTATGCCGAAGTGTTCCAGTTCCGGTACCGCAACGTGTATGATGCGCCCGAAACGGTGAGCTGTGTGGGTGATGTGAAACTCAAAGGTGCGGAAAAGGCTTCAACAGGTTACTTATATGGGGTCGAGCGGAAGTTTGATGTACGGGCCAATGATGAATATACAGCAAATAGCGGCGTGATTTTCCTCGGCAGCGAGTACAAGTATTGGCACGACTTCCTGAATACCCGTGAAGCGGAGATTCTGATAGACGGAGAGTGGTACCCGATTATTGTAAGTAAACAGAATTATGAACGCGAGTTCCGCAAGGACAGGCTGAAGGCAGTTGAATTCTCCTTCCGCTTTGCGGATCCCGACCAAAACGGACTGATATGATACCGATTTCGAGATTCAGAGAATGGTGCTTCGAACTGATGAACGAGGTGAATACACATGTAGTACTGATAGAACACCTTGTAATGGGAGTGGATGAAGGGCACATCGTTAAAAAGATAAAGGACAAGAAAGGGGTATGTCTCTGTGTGAACTATCCGGATGTAGTGGGTAGCGGTACCGATGACAATGCGACCGATGTCCAATCCTTGTTTTTCTTCGTGGTGGAGAAAGCCAATCCGGGCAGTCAGACGGATGATGGCGAAATGCTGCACTATGGAACGCTGCAGGATATCATGCGCCTGCTTCGAAAAGCCATCCGTGAATCGGCTACTCACAACTGCATAGGAGTAGAAATTGACTTGAATGACAAGATCGAATGGGAATATCAGATATTCGGGGGCTTCAACGGGCTTTCGATGGGAGTAAAAATAACGGATGTGACTTATGGTTAGTTTATATATAGATGGTACGGCTGTGGTTCTGCCAGCGGATTTTTCCACAGAAATCAAGATAGAGAATTCGTTCTTCACCAAGAACGGGGAATATACCTACGACTTCAAGATTCCCTTGAACAATCCAACCAATGCGGCACTCTATGCCCATCTGCATCGGTTGAACAACGTGAGTGAAATCAAGGAGAAACGTCAGGCGGTGCTGATGGCCGACAACCGCTGCTATATCAACGGTACCGAAATCATCACCGACTGGACAGATGACTCCGTTTCCATCCAGTTGGCTTCGGGCAACAGCGAACTGAACTACTTGATAGGAGCAGACTTGCAAGTTTCATTCCTGGATATGGATTACGGTATTACAGAAGATGAACGTTTCACTGGTTTTGAATCGTCCATAGCTTGTCGTTATCCGGATTCTGATTATGTATCAGCTCCGTTCAGTACCCCAAATGGAATAAGAAACGGACGATATATATTACGAAACAATACGACTTATTCGTTGGATAGAGTCAAGAACACATCCAACCGAAGGATCCTTCCTTACTTGTGTGCATTGGTTCGGCGTATCCTGATAGCTTTGGGTTATACAATCGGTGTAAACCAGTTGGAAGAGAGCCGGTATAGTCAATTGATAGTGGTACATGACATAAACACTTTCCAATTTTCTAAAATGCTGCCTGGGTGGAGCGTAAAGGATTTTTTTGAGAATCTGGAACGGATGTTCAATTTGGTATTGGTGGTAAACAACCGAGACCGGACGGTGGATATTGTGTTTGCCAACCAATTCTATATTGCAGCTGAAGAAGTGCATCTAAGTGCGGTGGAAGATGACTACGAGGTGGAAGTGGATGAAGACAATGCCATGCTAATGACAAACGCCAATGTAGGCTATGACTTGCCGGATTCGGAGTATTTCCGTTTTGCCAAGATGAGCGAGAGCCTTGTGAACCTATGTGAAAAGGTGGAACAACCGAGCTTGCTCAACGCTGGGATTTATTTCAAAGCGAATACCCCCAACCGAACCATCTGCATCGATACGAGTACAGATAGACAATATGTGTATCGTCCGTATCAGTTGCCTCTCTTCCAAGATGGGATGTATCCGCTTCGTGAAGTGAACCAATATGCCAATCTGGACAGGGGCGGAGAGGAAGTATTGCTGAAATTTATTCCTTGTGCCCAAGTTTATTATGCTGTTTCTTGTTATGATGGTCGTGACAAGGTAGCCGATTATATTTGGTTGATACCTGCCATTGACGATTGCGATACCTCCAATGAAACGGAAGATACTTCTGATATGAATATTTCAGAATTGGTAGAGTCGGGACATACGGATAGTAAAGAAATGGGTAGTGGCCGTTTGTATTTGGCTTTCTGGCATGGACTTCAAGGAACACAGAATGTACTTGGTCCTAATCTTCCCATTGGATACCCGTTGGCGATGAGTGACAGCCAGTTTCAGTTATTGATTGAAGGATTGGAGTTTGAACCGCGAAGCTTGGTGGATAGTCAATACTCTTTGCGGCTTCCAGTACTGGATGCTGAACTCTACAGTGGTGTATACTACATTGATACCACAAAGAGCTACAAGTTCTACACTTCGGATCCGAATCTTCCGGATGCACATCTGATTTTCGTGATACGCAACAAGCGGTTTGTGTGCCGGGAAATGAATTTTACCATCGCCCAAGGAGAGAAACAGAAAAGGTGGAGCTTGACTTGTTATCCTATCCATATAGCAGATACAGAAGCATACAAACGTTGGATTCTGGCAGACGGCAAATGGCGTGATGGAGGTGTGTGGCTGGATGACGGGAGATGGCTTGATATCTGAATCTTTATGTTCTTCTATATTTTGAATTTTTCTTGTGCTCTGCTTACTCGTGAGAGTCGGCGGAGCTTTTTTTATGTCCTTTTGTAAGGTATAAGCAGCAGCTACTTTTGTCAAAAAGATAGTTTGAATAATGGGTGTAAGTACAAGTGATTTCAGAATAGCGCTCCGCATAGACAATGCGGATGCAGCACGTAAGTTACAGGAAACAAAGAATGAGATTTCCAAGCTCAAGGAGGAAATGTCCAGGATGAGAAAGGAAGGAAAGGATGGTACGGATGAGTACAAACAGATGAGTGCCACCCTTGACCTTCTAAACAAGAAAGCCCGTACCTTGCGTGAAGAAGCGGGCAAAACCGGATATACCTACAATGAACTCCGACAGAATGCGGCCAAACTTCGGAGGGAACTGAACAATACCGTGCCCGGTACTGAAAAATGGAAGCAATTGCAAGCTGACTTGAAGATAGCCGATGCCCGGCTCAAGGAAGTTCGTGCATCAGCTCAAGGTACAGGGATTTCATTGGGCAAGTTGGCCGACGGATTCAATCGCTATGCCGCCATCGGTGCCAGTGCCGTGGCTACACTGACGGGTATGGCCTTGACGGTACGTGGTTGCGTGAATGAGTTTGCCGAGATGGAGGAAGCCGAAAGCCAAGTGACCAAATACACCGGTATGGCCAAGGATGAAGTGAAGGCACTGAACGAGGAGCTCAAGAAGATGGATACCCGTACACCACGCACGGAACTTAACGAGTTGGCAGGTACAGCCGGACGCTTGGGCATCCAAGCCAAGGAGGATGTATTGGAATTCGTGGAAGCGGCCGACATGATCAATGTGGCGCTTGGTGAAGACTTGGGCGAAGATGCTATCAAGAATATCGGCAAGCTTTCTGACATGTTCGGTGATTCATCGAAGAGCATGAAGGAAAACATGCTTGCCATCGGTAGTGCGGTGAACTCCGTGGCTCAGAACTCCAGCGCGAGCGAACCCTACTTGGTAGAGTTCACGGCACGCATGGGCGGTGTGGCCAAGCAGGCGAACCTTGCCATTACCGATGTGATGGGTTTCGCTTCGGCACTCGACCAAAATATGCTCCGTTCCGAAATGGCATCTACCGCATTGTCGGGACTTATCATGAAAATCTATCAAGAACCGGCGAAGTACGCCAAGCTAGCAGGTATGGATGTGAAGGAGTTTTCCGACTTGATGGAAAAGGATGTGAATGCTGCTATTCTTTCCTTCCTGGAATCCTTGGGTAACCTTGGAGGCATGAACAAGATGGCTCCTGTGCTGAAGGAGATGAAACTGAGTGGTGCGGAAGCAGCTGGAGTGATTTCAACATTGGCGGGCAATGTGGCCAAGGTGCGAAAGGAGCAACGGCAAGCGAGCGAAGCTTTTGCTGAAGGAACTTCGATTGTGAACGAATTCAATGTGAAGAACAATACCGTACAAGCTGAGCTTGACAAAGCCAAGGAACGTTTTGCGGACATTCGTCGTGAATTGGGAGAGCAGCTTCTTCCAGTGATGAAGTATATGGTGAGTACAGGTAGCTTGACAGTGAAAGGTCTGAGTGCCATAGTAAGTGTGCTGTTTGAATACAAGGGTGCTATCCTTACTGCCGGTACTGCTATCGCTACTTATACCTTGTTGGTGAAAGGTGCAACTATGGCTACCAAAGCCTACGAAGGTATCACCAAATTGGCAACATTGGCTACTAACTTATTCAGTAAGGCTACCAAGCTTTCACCATGGGGATTGTTGATATCCGGAGTAACGGCTGCTGTGGGTTATTTTACGATTTTCCGCGATTCCACCGATAAAAATACGCAATCACTGAAAGGAATGAATGCGGAATTGTCCGAAGCGGAATCCCGTTTGAATCGTATGGGAGACATTGACTTGAGGGCAAAGAACCTCGATACGCTGAATGATCGGCAGAAGCAAGACTTGAAACAGGATGCAGAAGCGGAAATCCGTATCATAGAAGACAAGCTTGCCAAAGAAACGGCTCTTTTCCGTAAATACTATGAGGAACAGAAAGCCATCATCCTGTCGCGTACCGATATTGATGACCGAGCGAAGCGTGCATTGATTCGTGGGCTTGATCATGAAGCACACGACAAGGTTGTAGAACTTAATGCACTGCTTGAAGAAAAGAAGAAGTTGATTCAGTTAGTCAATCAGTTACCATCAGGTAGCGGCGTAACTTCCGGTACTCCAACCATTGAACCTGACGATAAGGAATTGGAGAAGCAATATCAAGCAGAACTGAAGCAGTTGGAGCGTTCTCAAAATGAGAAACTGACACAAATCAAATGGTTTCATCTGCAAGGTATCTCTACTGAAGAACAATACCAACAAGAAATGTACCAACTTGAACTGGATTCTCTCTTCAAGCGTCAGTCTCTTAACGAGAAATACGGTAAGGATGCATCTGACCTGCAAGTACAAGTGATGGACAAGATGCTTGCAGAAGCAGATCGTAAATATGCAGAGCTTCAGAAAAAAGCCGTTGTAAAACCAATGGATATTGAAGTAGAGGATGAAGTAGAAGAGGATAACTACTTGATAGAGAAATTCAAAGCCTCCCTAGAAGGTCGCGAAGCCATCCTCCAGGCACAGCGCGATGCAGACTTGATATCGGAAGAAGAATACCAGGACAAGATGCTTGAGATTACTCGAGAAAAGTCCGAGCGACGTGCCGAAATACAGAAGGCATCTATGCAGGTAGTAGCAGACTTGGCGGGTAGTTTCAGCCAATTGTTCTCTGCCTTGATGGATGGTG
This sequence comes from Bacteroides sp., assembly GCA_015060705.1. Classification (GTDB taxonomy): domain Bacteria; phylum Bacteroidota; class Bacteroidia; order Bacteroidales; family Bacteroidaceae; genus Phocaeicola. The sequence goes on from SUXY01000023.1 coordinate 40,095, forward strand.
AAATTCAAAAGGTAGAAAGCCGATATGATAAACAGATAGCTGCTGCCAAGGCTGCAGGCAAGGATACGACCAAGCTGGAGGAACAGAAGGAAGCTGAAATCAATGCTATCAAGAAGAAGTATGCCGACAAGCAGTTTGCCGCTGCTGTGCTGCAAGTGACTGCAACCACTGCCATCACAGCGATGGAAGCCTACAAAGCGATGGCAGGTATTCCGGTTGTTGGTCCTGCCTTGGGTGCTGCTGCCGCTGCAGCTGCCATCGTAGCCGGTGCGGCGCAGATAGCCGTGGCCAAGCAACAACGTGACGAAGCAAAGGGTCTGAAAAGCGGTGGTTATTCATCAGATTATGTAGAAGGTTATACATCACATGGTGATCCGAATGATGTAGCGGGTATGATACCCGTGCATAAGAATGAGTTTGTTGCCAATCATGTAGCGGTGGCTAATCCGCATGTGAAGCGATTCCTCGACGTATTCGACTTGGCGCAGAAAGACGGCAGCATCCGTTGGCTAGATACGACTCAGATACTGGAACGCATCCGTACCCGTGCCGGGCGCTATTCGGGTGGATATTCCGGTCAGAGTACTCCAGCTTCGGTTTCTTCCGTGGCTTCGGTCAATGACGGACAGGTGGTTCAGTTGCTTAACCGTATTATCGTCCTGCTGCAGACGGGCAATGAGAACACCTCGAAAATGGCTAATCTGGGCATCCCGCTAGATGTACGTACCATTCGTGACGGGTTGAAAAAACTCGACCGGTTGGAGGCAAATGTGAGCAGATAGGTGTCCTTTTATATGTAACTTGTCAGAACGATATTTGCATCAAAACATTGTGCATATGACTAGAGAACGAAAAATGAACATCCAATTGGCAACCGCCGTAGTACTGGCCTTGGCAGGTCTTGTACTCATCATGATGGGGTTTTGGGTGTCTCCAATTGGCGAGATTCATAATTCCGTACTGGTAGCTTTCGGAGAAATCAGTACCTTCTCTGGCTGCCTGTTCGGTGTAGATTACCATTATAAAATAAACAAGTACCATGGACAAAAGAATCAGTCCGATAACAGCGGAACAGCTTAAAAGCATTATGCCACATGCAACGGCAGATAACATCCGCACCTATCTTCCATACCTGAATGAAACGATCCTGCGGTTTGGTATTGATACAGCCATAAGACAATGTCATTTTCTGGCACAATTGGCTGTGGAAAGCGGTTCACTCAGATATGTACGTGAGTTGGCTTCAGGCGAAGCTTACGAAGGCCGTGAGAGTTTGGGCAATGTCTTTCCAGGAGATGGAGTAAAATTCAAGGGCAGGGGACTCATCCAGTTGACAGGGAGAGAGAATTACCAGCGATTCCAGGATTGGTTGGTACTGAATTATGACGAAGATATAGATATTCTCACATACCCTGAGCTGGTTGAAAATCCACAATTGGCCGTTATGGTCGCCGGATGGTATTGGGATGTCCGCAACATTAATGTATGGGCTGACCATGATGACATCGTAAGGGTAACACAGAAAGTGAACGGTGGCCGTAATGGATTGACCCAACGTATTGAATTTCTGAATCGTGCAAAATTAGTCTTAGGTTGGTTATGAGAAGTATTTATCTTATATTGGGCTGTTGCCTGATGTTCTCCGCGGTAATGATCATGGGAATATGCATGCAGTCGTGCAAGAGCAAGCGTTCCATGGAGAAGAGTGAGCAGGTTGATAGTATTGCACTATCTGCTTGTAAAGAGGAGATGGACAGCTTTGCTTTCCGCCGTTTATTGGAACGCCGGAACAAAAGCTGGACTATGGAAGTGCTTCAATACCGGCCGATATTTGATTCTGCCGGGAAAGTGACGGACACGTATCTGGAGAAACGGATCCAAATGTCACATAGGCATGAAAAGGAACGGGACAGTTCAGTCCATCATGTCATGATGCAAACTAAAGAAAATAATACGGATGTGCAGGTTTCCAAAGAATCAGAGTCTAAAGAAGAACCCGCACCGAAGTACCACAGGATATTTCTTTTTCTGGTATTGGCATTTCTTCTGTATCTAAAGATAAGGAGATGATTTTGTAACTCTATCGTTTTCCCGTCTGCCCGTGAGGGTAGGCGGTTTTTTGTCCTTTTTTGAAAACAGGACTACCCTTATCTTCGTGTCATGAATGTATTTGAAGCGATAAAACAGATGAAGGTGTTGACGGACAAAGGACAAACTTTTTCCTTCAGCTTCATGAGCTATTCGATGGACAAGAACAGAAGCCATGGAATAGTGACTGTGGAACATGCCAAACTTCGTGCCGGCAACCGGAAGGACCGTACCAGATACAATGACTATCTGTTGAACTTCATTGATATGGATACATTGGAAGAAAAGACATGCTGGCAGCCCTTGCTGCTCGAATTTAATGGTATAATGCTTGAACTGAACTGATATGGCAGAAGAAACAGAAGAAAACAAGATAAATCTGAACCTTGACTTTGAAAGTATCGTTCCATGGAACGGCCAGCAAGATACCGGTAAGGATGTTCGATTGAAACTTGACAGAAACTGGCAAAAGGTGGTGGATGCATTCAATGCTTTACTTGGTCATATGGTTACAACGGATTATATGAATGAGAAATACCTCCGCAAAGACCAAGCAGACACAGCAAAAGAATTAATTACTTTCCTCAAAGGATTCCTTGTCGGTGAGAATGGTAGTGGCATTACAGTACTTCAAGATGGCACATCACAAGCCGTGGTTGACCGTCTGTATGTCAGGATAAAGGCTTATTTTGATGCACTTGAGGTTAAGAAAAAGACTTTTGTGGGTGGTGAACAAATTGTCGCTCCTGCAGGCATGAGGTGTATTCGTGTTGAGACATTGGAATCAGCTTATCGCTGTTACATGAAGGCTGAAGAAGAGGGTATTGAAATCGGAAATGAATTTGTTGTCGGACAATTGGCAATCTGCCAAGAATGCAATGTTAAGGTTGGGGTCTCTCATCATGTCGGCAATCGTTTCTATTGGCGTGAGGTAGTTGGTATAGGTGCTGATTACATAGATCTGTCAATAACCACCTGTGCTGCCGATTCAGACATACCCGCTGCCGGTGATGATATTGTTGGTTTGGGTCATCGCGATGACATAGTGCGCCAATCTGCCATAATCATTTCTTCTGTAGCTGAAACAGCTCCAAGCATTATCTTCTATCAAGGTATCAATGATTTTACGTTGGTCGGTAAAGAAGTGATGGCATTCGAGTATGATCGTACAACCGGACATGCCAAAGTTCGGATATATGGGGACACTTATGTTGGTGACAAGGAGCGCAGTACCTACATCGAATATACCCAGGAAAAGGGTGTTGACATTAAAGGCTCGTTCCATATAGAAAAAGGGTCTACTGGTTGGAAGAACCTGGAGGGTCTGCCTGAAGATATACAAGCTGCTGCAGATGCTGCGGCTAAAGCGCAAGAAGCGATTGCCAATGCCACTGTAGGTTCTGTCAACCTATTACGTAATACAGGATTTACCGGTAGTTATGCAGCTGAAGAACTGGATTCCAATTCATCACTTGAGTCGGATTCTGAATTGTACAGCAAGGCCTTGAAATTTTGGACGGGTATAGCAGCTGTTAATAGTGAAACGTCTTCAGCTTCTGGATATAGTGCTTCGATTGGCAGTTTGTCACAAACCGTTTCATTGATTGAAGGTGAATATTATGTCATATCATTTAAAGCAAGAGGTACGAATCTGGCTATCAGTTGCGGTAATTATAACGTGGCTCAGAGTCTCACAGCCGATTATAAAAGATATACCCACAAGTTTGTGTTTGGTGGTAGTGGTATATTCCTTGTCAGCGGTACCGCAGAAATTTGTGAAATTCAACTAGAACGTGGCTCCATAGCAACGGATTGGAAGCCGTCCATTCTTGACAACGACAAGTCTATGGCGGAATTCCAATCATTGACGTACTTAGTGGATGCTATCAAAAATGGTTCGGTAGATATTCTTGGTGGATTGATTCTGTCATCGATGATCCAACTGGGCAATTATAAAGATGGCGTAATGCAGAAGGTCAATGCCGGTATCAGCGGTATCTATAACAGTGATGATGATGTTGCGATTTGGGCGGGTGGTTCATTTGAACAAGCCATCCGGACGGTGATGAAGCTGAAGTATGACAAAAAGAATCCTCCGACTGATGATGAATGGGAAGAGCTGGCTAATTTCGTCACCACTCATGGAGGTGATCTCTTTTTAAGAGGTTATATATATGCTTTAGGGGGATTGTTTAGAGGAACAATAGACATTGAGCATGGAGGATATCGTATAAAGATTGGTCCCGATTCAGGCAATGGATGTCCATCGATTTCTATGTTTGACAGTGATGGGGCAGAGCTACTTACAATAAATATGCATGATTTAGGTCTTGATAGAATGCCATACGTTACTTTATATTCTGCGGATGGTAAAGAGAGTACTTATTTAGCTCAGTATGGAGTTGTTTCAAACAAAGAATTTGCAGATGGAAAATTTCGACAAACTGAGGTAGGACCTGGGTATATCAGAATAACGGACGGATTGGCTATTTTATGGGAACAAAAATTTTTGCCGGAATAAATTAATGAAGTATGGAACTGAACAATATTAATAATAAAGGTGCTTGGTCAGAAATTGCGGCCGCCCTTAATCAGAATTTTTTAAAGATCTTGGCTGAATTGTTGAAATATCAACATGTCACAACTATTTCAGGGGCCAATTTCTTAGGATATTTTACATCATCGTCAGTTTTGCCAAATCCAGCAGAAGCTGCATGGGCGGTAGCAGGTAATCTTAAGGCTGTTACGGTTTATGCCTATTATACTTCTGATGCTGTACCTAATGGTTTCTCTGCGGGTTGGAATGCGCTTAGTTCTCTGGGAACTTA
>SUXY01000108.1 GCA_015060705.1 Bacteroides sp.
ATTTGTCAAGCAGTGAGAGCAGAGCCAAGCTTGCTTGAGCTATGCCGAGTCGCGACGACAAATGGACAAAGTCAATTCGTGAAGATGTGATAATTCACCACAGAGTACACTGAGTTCCACAGAGTATAAATTTACCTGCGGGCGAAAAAAATAAAAAACTCCGTGAAACTCTGTGTTACTCCGTGGTGAAATAACCAAAGAAACCTGTGAAGGCTGTAAATTTTGTTTTTTTCGAGGGGAGCCACCCTTGCACCTAATCGGGGTGCTCCCCTCAACTTGTAAAGTTTATGGCTGAAAGATATATAATAATGTATAACGAATAGAAGATTACGGAGATGAAACGGACACTTTTGGGAATCATAGCAGTGCTTCTGTCGCTTTCTGTCTCGGCACAATACGACAAGGATGTCAGACCTTTCAACTTTGGCAGAGAGGATAAAATTGATGAACAAGATACGATGATGGCCGGGGCTTATCGCGTGGAAAACGAGGAACAACTTGTTGTCTTGATTATGCAATTTGCAGAAAGCAAGGGACAAAAGGAAAAGATGTATGCCGTGAAACGACAGATAGCGGCATTGATGGTGGACGGCAAGTTGCACAATTACGAAGAAATCCGCAATTTCCGCCACGGACGGGCAGCGGTTGCCATTCGGGAGAAGACGAAAAACGGAAGTCGGTTGATTTGGGGATTCGTGGACAAGCAGATGAAGTTGGTAGTTCCGTTGAAATACACCAAGGTCTATGACTTCAACAACGCCAACTTCCGCATGCACAATGTCTATGACCCTATGGAAGACGAGGACAGCAAGGGCTGGACAACGGTCATCGACAAGGAGTATCAGATGGGAATGATTGACCGCGACGGGAATGTGAAAATTCCGTGTATGTTCACCGAGGACGAACACCACAAGGTAAAAATCAAGTTCATTCCAACACCTTGGGGCGAGTATGCCGGAGTCTATCGTTCGCAGGAGAACAAGGAAGGCATCATCGACCGTAATGGTAATTATACGCTTCCGCCGACTTACAGCCATTTGGTATGGTACACCGATTTGCAATGCTTCGGAACTACGGGTGATAACCGCATCTATTTCGACCATAAAGGCAACCGATTGAGTAAGTAAAATGAGTATGAATCATAAAATCTACGAAGATGAAAAAGATAGTGATTACAATGTTTGCCTTATTGCCGATGCTGGCAATGGCACAAGTGGGTAACAACAATGCCCAAACGGCAGAAGCGTTCATCGGTGCTTGTCCCGACCTCCCGTCTGCTCAGACAATGGCAGGAAATGGTGATGACAATTTCACACAGACAATCAAGAAACTGTTCCGTCAGATTGAGGAGATACAGCAAGCGGACGCACAAAAGCAAGCCGATGTGATGATGTCGCAAGCCAACAAGGATTTGGAAAGACAAATGGGATTCTCGATAGAGGACGCAGCCAATGACAACAATCCCAAGGTGAAGAAATCCATCTTTGGCAAGGCGAAAGAGCAACTCCGCAAGTTGGGTATCAACAGAGATCCTGAGACATTGAGCCAAACAGGTCTGAGTGAGGCTGAGAAAAATGCCATCATAGAGAGCCAAATGCAAAAAGAAGCGGGTATGAGTATGGCGGAGGCCCAGAAATTACAAGGGATGAGCAATGAAGAAATTATGGCGTATATGCAAGCCAATCCCGAAATGGCAGACCGTATGATGAAGCAGGGTCAGCAACACGCCAAGAATAATCAAGGTTTTGCTATGTCCACCGCCAACCGTGAGAAGAAGCGTCAGCAATATCAGAAGCAGCTGGATGAGCTTACCGCTCCCGAAAAAGAGATGGATGAACTTTTCCTTCGTGAAAAAGCCGACATAGCCAAGAAGACCGCAGAGAAATGGGAGGCTTGCGAAGCATCATTCCCGGCCAAGACTGGACGAATGCAAGTGGAAGAAGGTGATGACGGTTGGATTTCCGTTTGGACAGAAGCCGAACAAAAAGAGGTGGACAGACTGAAACAGCAATGCTCGATAGAGTGTTGGACACTATGGCGTAACGCTGTAAGCCAACAGTTGGGACGCATAAAAACCTTGCTCCCTAATGCATATAAAGCCAACGAGGTATCCATCAGAATGTCGAAAGAAGTGGATGGTATCAATTTGAATCCTAACGCACCTTTGGTGTTGGCAAACAAGTATTTGGAAACTGCACGCGAATATGCAAGCGGTTATCCGTGTGATAGTGATAGGCATTAAAACAGTATAAGATTATGAAGAGACTGATATTATCATTATTCGTGGTGTTGCTGGGAGCGACATCGGCGATGGGGCAAATCAAAACCTCACCAAGTTATAGTGAGGTCTATGAGAAAGGTTCAGGAAAACTCAGAGCCAAGGAGTGGATTATGCCAGACAAGATGCGTGTGGAGTCATACGACCCTAATGGAATGTGTACCATTATGATTTATCGTGCGGATTCAGCGAAGATATATACGCAGATAGGTAACGGCTCGTGGTTGGCAATACCTCTTTCAAGTGTCAAAGCCGGTACATTTATGGGCGGTTCGCTCAATATTACAGGCAATAAGAGCAAGCGGACACATCGAGGTCAGGAGACAGTGGAAGGGTACGATTGCAATCACTATTATGTAGAAACCGCTACCAGTCACGAAAACGGAACAACCTCATATTCCGATAAGGACGAATGGGTTTACGAACCTTATAATATGGTAATCCAAGAAAGTGATATGGTTAATCCGGGCGGTTATTTGGTACGTCGCAACATTAAACTCGGTACCCAGCCTGCAAGTTTGTTTGAATTGCCGAAGGATTACAACGGAAATGAGTTACCGTTGGGTGGCATCATGGAGATATTGGGTGGTACTAAGAAATCCGACAAGCAAGGAAGCCAAAAGAAGACAGAATCCAAAGAGGCTGATGTGATGAACTCTCTGCTCGAAATGATGGGCGGAGCAAAGAAGAAGTAATAACCTTAAAATTTACAAATATGAAAAAAGTATTTTTAGCACTTATGTGTATGGCAAGCCTCGTGATAATGACGGCTTGCGGTGGTGGTAATGCCAAGAAGGATGCTTCGGGCGAAACTGCCGAAGTGAAGAAGGAAGCAAAGGCTTCGAAAAGTGTAAAGAGCGAATGGGATGCTATTGACCCGAACGAAGATGCCATTAAAAAGAATAAAGAGTCCTATATTGATAAAACCAAGGAAATCGGTGGTTTTGAAATTGGCAAGCCAAAGAGTTCGACAATCAAGGAAGCATATTGGTTCTATGGTGAAAATGAATTGGAAAATACTCCTGCAAGTTATATAATGAGATTCGTTTGTGGCGAAGGTCAAATCAAACACTCTGATTTCAATTCATACACACAAGCCGTATGGGATGCTTGCAAGAAAGTTGCTGATAATGGTAGAATTTTCGTTCTCAGAGCAGGAAAGGAACAGGACTTATCTACATTTATAGAGGAAGGAATGGAGGAATTTATTGTTGAGGGCAAAGAAATAGAGTATTATCATAAGTGGTATTATAATTTGAATGGTATCACGATGAAAGTTGATATTGAACCTGAAAAGAGCCGCAACAGCAGTAATGAACAAGTTCAGAATGTCATTAAAATAAATGTAGGAAGAAAGAAGTAAATAAAATCTCTAACCATAAAATTCTACAACTATGGCATATTGCGGAAAATGTGGAAACCAGATTGACGAGGGTGTAAAGTTCTGC
>SUXY01000109.1 GCA_015060705.1 Bacteroides sp.
CTGCCATCGGCATACAATGAGTTTGTGGCAAGAGTAATAGAACATTGCCATTCGGATGCTGATATGAAGCATATTGCAGTAGCGTTGATGTACGCGGAAATTGAGTTGCAGTTTCATCAAGTGCAGGACGATAGCGAAATGGCTGTATATATCCGCAAGGCTCTTGCCTTTGTAAAGAAGATGCAGCGACACCTCTCTGCTATTGCTATCCAAGTGCCACCACTAAATCCATCCACCAACAAAAAGAACAATACTCCAGCCTTGCAATGGACAGGCAACGCCATCGACCTTGTTGAAATGATATACGGTATCAGTGAAATGGGTTGTATCAACAACGGTAATATCCAACTGAATGAACTTGCTCCGGTGTTGTATGCCTTCTTCGGGGTAAACTCAAAGGACTGCTACCGCTTCTACACGGACATCAAGCGTAGGAAGAACGACAGCCGTACCTACTTCCTTGACAAGATGCAAGTGAAACTGAATGAAAAGATGCGGAGAGATGATGAGTTGGAGCGAATGAGAAGATAAATCCATCGTTTTTATATTATTTTGTTTCGGGTAAGGGACTGCGTGATGCCGTTTCTTACTTTTTTGCATCATACTCCCTTTCATTTGCACAATTATCCATTTCAACCAATTAAATTTTATACTTTGAACCTTCGTTCTAATTTTACACCGCAAGCTTGACGGAGGATCCGAAAATCCGAATAGTAAAGAGAGTAGGAAGAATAACAACTGTTGTATGGATATTAAAGGATTTATAAAGAGTGTTGCCCGTTCACCTCTGTATGGCAATGAGAAGTATGGTAAGAATTTCGATGATTCTGCACAGTGTGCCAATGCAGCTTTTCCATTTCCAGTAAGTGTCATCGTACAAAAAGGCGACATTATCGACAATTTAGGCTTTGAGTATGAGGAGTTCACATTAAAGCACGGTGGTACGGGCGGCTCAAAGAAAGAATACAGATTGAATGCCGACGAGCACATTATCAAGGTTGAAGGTAACTACGAAAAATACGGTAAGGAAGTAGTTATGAAATCTCTCTTATTCACCACTGACAAAGGCCGGACCTTCAATTATGGCACTGTTACAAATGGTCAAGGCTATTTCAAGTATGAAGCGAGTCCTGGCTTTGCGATATGTGCTTTGCACGGTCAGGAAGGTCGATTCCTCGGAGCAGTAGGTTTCTGTGCCCGAAAAATTCAGTTGTAAATCATTTAAGCACCTTCACGGCAACATCGCCGTGAGGTGCTGCGGAGGAACCGAAAATCCGATGAAGAGTAGGGAAGATATGAATAAAATTGTATTTATTATGGATAAAGAATTACTTGAAGAACTTTTGCCATATTTTGAAAATGCAAATGATGGTACTGCACAAGGTAACTATTTACCTGAACTTGCAAATGATGACGTACAGGGTGGAATATGTTTGCATTTAGTGTTAACTTGGATGCTCCTTTACAAAAGAGCAAACGCAATAAAAGCTCCAAATGTTATCTGGCATGAGATGAAAACCTCATCAATGATTAAGCAAATAGCGAATAATCAGCGTGCTTACCAAAATTTTACAGGAGGACAACAAGCTATTTATGATAGCATTAAACTTTTGGGATTAAGTTGTAACACAGATGTTCTGTTTGAAAAATCAAATGAAATTCCTTTTTTTGCGAATCCAACTTTAGGGCATACTAGAATGATTCTTATTTGTATCTACCTTTATAAAGGAGACAAATGTGTAGGAGGTCATGCGATAGGAGCAATAAGACATACAGCAAATAATAGTCCAGAGAGATTCTATCTATTTGATCCAAATGTTGGTGTTATGCAAGTTCCTTTTGGTGAAAAAGATGAACTCCTGAATAAAATTGCTTACATCTATGAGACCTACAGGGATTATGAAATTAAAGGTGGATACATCTTTGAGATTGTATAGGAATGTATTTCAAGCGGAGTGGCAAATGCTACTCCGATTTTGTGTTTCCAACATATATCTCTGTTTGAAAGATAATTTTGACGTAAAAATTCTGATATCGCCTAAAATTGAGTAACTTTGCAGTTGCATTATCACTTTTGAAGAATGAAGATAGATACATTGGATAAGGTTAAGGAACTTATAACCGGTGAAGGCAAAACGGTTGAGTTCAAGAAAACTACGGGGCAGTTGGAACGTGGAATGGAGACAATATGTGCATTCCTCAATGGTGAGGGAGGTACAGTCCTCTTTGGAGTACACGACAGTGGAAAGATACTGGGGCAAGAGGTGGCAGATACAACGAAAAGGGATATTGCCAATGCTATCAACCGTATAGAGCCACAGGCTGAAGTTCAAATAGGTTATGTTCCACTACCGGATTCTGATAAGCAGATAATAACATTGCATGTAGAGGAAGCAAGATACGAAAGACCATTTACCTATAAGGGCTGTCCGTATCATCGCATAGAGAGTGTTACCACCACTATGCCACAAGCGGTGTATAATGACTTGCTGATGGCTCGTGACGGACACAAATATCGTTGGGAGAAATTCGAGGATAAGGATTTGTCTTTGAAAGATCTTGATGAGAATGAGATTTTGAAAACCGTCCGTCTTGGTATCAATGCAGGTCGTTTACCGGAGAATACGGGGACGAATATTATTTCCATCCTTGAAAAGTTTGAATTGATGCACAATGGTATTCTTAACAATGCCGCAGTTGTGTTATTTGCCAAGCCTGATATATACGGATATACGCAATGCCTGTTGCGTTTGGCTCGTTTTAGAGGTACAGACAAAATGGAATTTATCGACAGCCAGCGAATAAAAGGAAATATCTTCCTGCTGTTTGATGCTGCAATGGCATTTATATTCAAGCATCTTTCACTATCAGGAAAGATTGAAGGTTTTGAAAGAGAAGAGCAACTGACCGTGCCATATAAGGCTATAAGGGAGGGTGTTATAAACTCATTGTGCCATAGATGTTACAGGGAACCCGGTGGTTCTGTAGGCATTGCCATCTACGATGACCGTGTAGAGATTGAAAATCCGGGAACATTGCCAAAAGGATGGGATATGAATAAATTCTTAACAGAACATGAATCCCAGCCACAAAATCCGCTTATTGCCAATGTGCTATACAAACGTAAAGTTTTGGAAAGTTGGGGACGAGGCATCAACCTTATTATGGAAGAGTGTGAAAAAGCCAATCTGCCGAAACCAGAGTTTAAGGTTTCAGGAAATGCTATGAGATTGATTTTCAGGTATGCTTCCATTAACAACCCGACAAGCACCACACAAGTACCACATAACTACCACATAACTACCGCACAAGTTCGTGCATTAGTAGATGTTGTTAGTGATGGAGTCTATTCAGTAAAAGAAATAATGGAAAAACTTGAATTGAAGAATAGAAGTTATTTCTCTAAAGAATACTTAAAACCGGCAATGGAAGGTCTGTTTATAGAGCCTATTTATCCGGAACAATTAAATCATCCGAAACAGAAGTATCGCTTAACCGAAAAAGGGAAAGCATTACTCAAATAACTAAAAATCGGCAATAATTCAGTTTATTGCCGATTTTTAGATTTATAAGGGGATTACTTCTTCTGTAACAGATGGCTCAAATTCTCATCATTGGCAATTCGTGCCAGCTCGTCTTTGACTATCTGTTTCACCTCTTCCTTAATGCGGTTATAGTTGGAG
>SUXY01000110.1 GCA_015060705.1 Bacteroides sp.
GCTGTTCACTACATAGTCGATGACGACACTCATCACGAACAATACACAGAAGCCGAACAACACGCGTTTCCAGTCGTGGAAAACCAAATAACAGGAAGAAATGATGATGATGTCGCCATACATGACCAATCGGCCTAACGACACGTCCTTGTATTTGTTGACAATCCAAGCAATGATATCAGTTCCTCCCGTACTACCATTATAAATGAATACCAGGCCGATACCGAAACCCAACATGCTGGCACCTACTACACAAGCCATGAATTCCTGACCTGGTCCCAACAATAAAGGAAGATTTCCGGCATCGTCTTTCAGGATGACTTGGAAAAGCCATAGGAAGAATGTCAATACAGGAATGGCATAAAGTGTTTTCAGACAGAATTTAGGGCCTAGAATTTTCAAGGCAAATACCATGAAAATGGCATTGATGACAAAATAGGAAACTTGGATTTCAATGCCCGTGATATAATAGATGAGAGCTGAAATACCAGTTACACCACCCGTAGAAATTTGATAAGGAAGCATGAAAGCTACCCAACCGAATGAATAGCAAATGATGCCGAGTGTGATGGCTACATAATCCTTCAGTTCACGGCCAATCTTTGATTTTAATGTTGCATCCATAATATGTATAGATTAAGGTGTTTTTATTTTAGGTGTGCTATAAAAGCACACCTAAAAATAGTATTACAATACCACGTTTACAATCTTCTTCGGAACGATGATGACCTTCTTCGGAGTCTTGCCGTCAATCCACTTCTGTGCCATTTCATGACCCATCACGGTTGCCTGGATGGTATCATTGTCTGCATCAGCAGGGAAGTCGAGCGTGAAGCGAGCCTTACCGTTGAACGAGATGGTGTACTTGATGGTGTCTTCCTTCAAGTAGTCTTCGTTCCATTCCGGCCATTGTGCATCGCATACCGAAGTGGTATTGCCCAATGTTTCCCACAATTCTTCTGCCAAGTGAGGAGCAAACGGAGCAATGAGGACAACCAATGTCTTCAACACTCCCTTGTTGCGGCACTTCAAGGCACCGAGTTCGTTCACACAAATCATGAACGCACTGATGGAAGTATTGTAAGAGAAGGTTTCAATATCACCGGTTACCTTCTTGATGAGCTTGTGGATAGCCTTGAGTTCTTCCTTGGTCGGTTCACCGTCTACCGGCAAGTATTGGTCGTTGCGGTCGTAGAACAATGCCCAAAGCTTCTTCAAGAAACGATGAACACCGTCGATACCGTTAGTATCCCATGGCTTGCTTTGTTCTACCGGACCGAGGAACATTTCGTACATACGGAGCGTATCGGCACCATACTTTTCAACAATCATATCCGGATTCACCACGTTGTACATGGACTTCGACATCTTTTCTACTGCCCAACCACAAACGTACTTACCGTCTTCGAGGATGAATTCAGCATTGTTGTATTCCGGACGCCATGCCTTGAATGCTTCTACATCGAGCACATCAGCCGATACAATGTTTACATCCACGTGAAGCGGAGTCACATCGTACTGGTCTTTCAAGCCATGAGAAACGAAAGTATTGGTATCCTTGATACGATATACAAAGTTGCTTCGGCCTTGAATCATACCTTGGTTCACGAGCTTTTGGAACGGTTCTTCCTTCACGCTCACACCGAGGTCGTGCAAGAACTTGTTCCAGAAACGGGAGTAAATCAAGTGACCGGTAGCATGTTCGGTACCACCTACATAGAGGTCAACGTTCTGCCAGTAGTTGTCTGCCTTTTCCGATACCAATGCTTCGGTATTGTGTGGGTCCATGTAGCGGATGTAGTAAGCCGATGAACCGGCAAAGCCCGGCATGGTATTGAGTTCGAGCGGGAATACATTCACATTGTCGATGAGGCTATTGTCTACCACTTCGCCCTTCTGAACGTCCCAAGCCCACTTGGTGGCATTACCCAATGGAGGTTCGCCTGTTTCTGTCGGGAGGAACTTGCTTACTTCCGGCAATTCAAGCGGAAGTTTGGCTGAGTCAATCATATAAGGCATACCATCCTTATAATATACAGGGAACGGTTCACCCCAATAACGCTGACGGCTGAAGATAGCATCGCGGAGGCGGAAGTTCACCTTCACACGACCGAGGTTGTGTTCCTTTACATATTTCTTGGTAGCGGCAATCGCTTCCTTGATAGTCAAGCCATTCAATGAGAGATCGCAATATGGAGTGACACCTGCCTTTGGTGAGTTGGTCACGATACCTTCCTTGGCATCAAAGCTTTCTTCGCTAACATCGCAACCTTCTACCAACGGAACGATAGGCAAACCGAAATGCTTGGCGAAAGCGTAGTCACGGCTATCGTGAGCCGGTACCGCCATGATGGCACCTGTACCATAACCAGCCAAAACATAATCACTGATCCATACAGGAACTGCTTCACCGGTAAACGGATTGATAGCATACGAACCACTGAATACACCGGTTACCTTACGGTCGGCGATACGTTCACGTTCAGTACGCTTCTTGGTGCGGTCGAGGTAAGCTTCCACTTCTTCCTTCTGGTCAGCGGTAGTCAATTGAGCTACGAGTTCGCTTTCCGGAGCCAATACCATGAAGGTAACACCGTACATGGTATCTGCACGAGTGGTGAAGATAGTAAATTCGATATCGCTATCCTTTACCTTGAATTGGATTTCAGCACCTTCCGAACGACCAATCCAGTTCTTCTGGGTTTCCTTCAACGATTCTGTCCAGTCAATGTTGTCCAAACCATCGAGCAAGCGTTGAGCGTATGCCGATACACGAAGACACCATTGGCGCATCTTCTTCTGAACCACCGGATGACCGCCACGTTCAGATACACCGTCCACTACTTCGTCATTAGCCAATACGGTACCGAGAGCCGGACACCAGTTCACCATGGTTTCGCCCAAGTAAGCGATACGATAGTTCATCAGAATTTCCTGTTGTTCCTTTTCACTCTTGGCATTCCATTCTTCGGCAGTAAATTTCAATTCTTCACCACAAGCGGCATCGAGACCTTCTGTACCCTTCTGTGCAAAGCGTTCTTCGAGCTTGCTGATAGGCATGGCCTTGCCACAAGTGTTGCAATAAAAGTGGTTGAACATCTGTTGGAACGCCCATTGAGTCCAATGATAGTAACCCGGTTCGCAAGTGCGGACTTCGCGGTCCCAGTCAAAGCAGAAACCAATCTTGTCCAACTGTTCGCGATAGCGGTTGATGTTGGCTTCGGTAGTTACAGCCGGATGTTGACCTGTTTGGATAGCATATTGTTCAGCCGGAAGACCGTATGCGTCGTAACCCATCGGGTTCAATACATTGAAACCTTGCAAGCGCTTGTAGCGTGCATAAATATCGCTGGCAATATAGCCAAGCGGATGACCTACGTGTAAGCCTGCTCCCGATGGATAGGGGAACATGTTCAGCACATAGAATTTCTTCTTCGATTCGTCTTCGACAACCTTGTAGGTCTTGTTATCGACCCAACGTTGTTGCCATTTCTTCTCAATTTCTCTGAAATTGTATTCCATTGTCTATCTAATGTTATGATTATTATTTTCTGAATCAACTTGCAAATATACAAAGACTTCGGAATTAAAGAGGAAAG
>SUXY01000024.1 GCA_015060705.1 Bacteroides sp.
ATGTCCACCATTTGTTCCATGGTCATGCGCTTGTGAGTACGCTTACCAGGATTCTTACGTTGCTCGTTTTGAGCAGTCATCACTTGAGTTCCTACAAACAATGCTACCATGAGCATCCAAAAATACTTAGTCTTCATCTTCATTTAAATTTTCTGTGGTTGTCAATTCATAATATATATCATTCTCCGAGAATTCTACCCATTCTTCCAGTTCCTCATCCGAAAGACCTTGCAGATACACATCCATAACATCCATATCGTCTGTCAATTGAGCGACCCACTCTGTCTGATAGTTGGTTTCTACCGCCTCCGGTTTAGTGGAAGGGAAGAAAATGATTCCACACACCATGGCTGCAACAGCTAACGCCACCGATATGCCCCACTTCAAGCGGTAAAGCTTCTTTTTCCGCTTTTCTTCGGCTACCCGACGCATCGTTTCGGCTTGCATCCGTTCGAAGAATCCTTCGGGTGTCCGGAAGGGAGTCCGTTTACCTATTGAATTAAAATCAAATTCCTTTTCCATCGTGGTTTAATTATTTGTCATATACTCTTTTATCTTTTCTTTGGCGAAATAGTAATTGGATTTCAATGTCTCTACCTTGGTATCGGTGATGCGGCTGATTTCTTCGTACTTCAGTTCGTCATAATAACGGAGGTTGAAGACCAACCGCTGCTTCTCGGGCAATGTCAAAATAGCTTGCTGGAATTTTACTTCCATGGCATTGTCGTAATCTATATATTCCGAAGCCATCAACTTATTCATCAGTTCTTCCTGCACTTCTTCGGTAGAAACTGCTTGTTCTTTTCTTCGATTCAGGAAGCGGATGCATTCGTTGGTCGCTATCCGATAAATCCAGGTTGACAAAGAACTCTCTGCACGGAAATCATCCAAATGTCGGAAGATTTTAATGAATGTTTCCTGCAATACGTCTTCCGCATCATCGTGCGAAACAATCATTCGACGGATGTGCCAATACATGGGGCTTTGAAACTTCTCCACCAACATCCGGAAACCCGACTCCGGATCCGTCATGCATGTTTCGCGTATTTTATCTTCAGTTATCATCCTTTGTTTTTGGCCTTTGTCTCTTTGAACTTAAAGATACAGAAAAGTAAAATGAAAGTTTCTGTTTTTTGCATTTATTAAGAATTACATTGTCATTCTGAGCGAAACAAAGTGAAGCGAAGAATCTCGGCTACATCCTCTTACATGTGTATGAGTGTATGCATCGAGATTCTTCGCTTCGCTCTGAATGACAGATTATATCTTAAACTATGTACTATTTATTCGGAGTATTCCAAATCTTAGTTGCAGTACAATTGATATTCAAGACTTGGTCACCGACTTGCATACGGAAGTCACCTTCTTCCAAACGCCATTTACCATCAGCACCAACGAATGCCAAATCACTACCCTTCAACTTCAACGTAACAGTCTTTGTTTCATCCGGTTGGAGTTCTATCTTTTCGAAATGACGCAAACGACGGTTGTCAGGAGTGAGGCTAGCTACAAGGTCAGAACTGAAAAGCAGTACACTTTCCTTACCTACTCTTGTTCCGGCATTCTTCACATCTACGGTAAACACGAGTTCGTCATCCGCTACAAAGTCAGACTTGTTCACCTTAAAGTTGCTATATTCATACTTATTATAACTCAACCCATAACCAAATGCCCATTGAAAGCTAACCTGGGCATCGTAATTGTATGCACCTTCCATCGCTTCACCGATGTGTTCTGCTGGCTTGTAATCGTAATTGATCAACGAGTGAACTTCCTTCGGATAAGTATATGGCATCTTACCGCTAAAGTTAGCATCACCACTCAAAAGGTTAGCCAATGCATCACCACCATAGTTACCTGGAAGAAGGATATTAACGATCGACTTTGCCAATGGTTCGATATCGGCAATGATACGTGGACGACCTTCATTCAATACCAAAACAATAGGCTTACCGGTCTTGGCCAATGCCTTTACCAAGTCACGTTGGTTCTGGCTGAGAGTCAAATCGGTCAAGTTACCCGGAGTTTCACAATATGAGTTTTCACCGATACATGCTACAATGATATCTGCACGACTTGCTGCAGCCACCGCCTTTTGGATTTGAGGTTCATTTTCATCCCAATAATTACCTTGTTCATTATAAGTAACTCCCTGTTCGAGGATAACATTGTTCGCACCAAACTCGTTGCACATGGCTTCGTAGATGGTATTGTAAGCACCGGCAACTTGGTCTGCCAAATGACCTTGCCATGTATAACTCCATCCACCGTTCAAGCAACGCATCTGATTGGCGTTAGGACCAGTCAACAAGATACGCTTACCCTTTGCCAAAGGAAGCAAATCGGTTTCGTTCTTCAAAAGAATCATGGATTCTTCGGCACTCTGCGTAGCAGCTTGTGCAAATTCTTCACATCCGAACTTCGGATAATCCTTAGGATCGGTATTCGGTTGGTCGAACAAACCGAGACGATACTTCAAACGGAGGACACGACGGGTAGCGTCATCGATACGACTCATTGGCACCTTACCTTCGTCCACGAGTTCCTTCAAAAGGACACAGAAATTCAAGTCATATGGGTCCATGGACATGTCGATACCTGCATTGATTGCCATTTGGATGGCTTCCTTCTTGTCCTTAGCAATCTTTTCACGCTTCCAAAGGTTGTCGATGTCTGCCCAGTCGGTCACAATCATACCGTCCCAATTTAAGTCTTCCTTAAGCCATTCAGTCAAGAGTTCGTGATTGGCATGAACCGGCATACCATTGATAGAACCCGAGTTCACCATGATAGTCAATGCACCCTGACGAACCGCAGCCAAATAAGGAGCAAAATGCTTTTCACGCAAGTCGTTCGGAGCAATGATGGCCGGTGTACGGTCCTTGCCACTGGTAGCAGCACCATAACCCATGAAGTGCTTTACGCTCACTGCAATGTGTTGTGCATCAATGTGGTTTGGATCTTCACCTTGGAAACCAAGTACCATTGCTTTACCCATTTCGGCATTCACCAACGGATCTTCTCCAAAGTTTTCCCATACACGTGGCCACAACGGATTACGTACAAGGTCGAGGGTTGGAGAATAAGTCCAAGGTGTATTGCTGGCACGAGTTTCGTAAGCAGTAATTTCTGCACCTCGACGGGCCATTTCACGATTGAAAGTGGCAGCCACGTTGATGTTTTGCGGGAAAAGCGTACCGTCTAACGTATAAGTCACCCCGTGGTTCATGTCCAAACCATAGATACAAGGAATACCGATATATTCCATCGATTTCTTCTGAATGGTACCAATGATTTCCCTCCACTGTTCACGAGTAGGTGCTATACCAGGAACATTGAGGATAGAACCCACTTTGTATTTACCGATGATGGTATCGAGTGCCGCCTCGTTAACCTGGAAACCCGGTTGACTCCAATCATCCAACACATCGATGGTCAACTCAGTCATCTGACCGATTTTTTCTTCCAAGGTCATCTTGGACAAGGTAGCTTCCACTTTCTTTTCCAATTCCGCATCATACGGGATAGCTGGATCTACACCCGGCTTCTGTGGGGCACAAGAGGCCAAAATTCCACAAGCAACTGCAATGAACAATTTCTTCATGATATGATTATTTTTAGATTATTCTTTTCTAATATGCAAATTTAATAGATATTCTTTATAGCCACTTATATAATTTTATCCAATTCTGATACTATGTATCTCAAAAGAAAAGATTACATTTGTGATATGAAAGAGCTGAAAATTGAAATACCTTACAAAGTCTTTTCCATCGATGAATTGAAGGTGGAAGACCAGTTATTGATCCAAGCCGCCCGCGAAGCTACTTCACGTAGCTATGCGCCTTATTCCCATTTCCATGTAGGAGCAGCAGCATTGTTGGAAAATGGTATCATCGTGTCGGGTACCAATCAGGAAAATGTAGCATCGCCGTCGGGGATTTGTGCAGAACGTACAGCTTTGTTTTATGCCAATTCGCAATATCCAGACCAAAAGGTAAAGGCATTGGCCATAGCTGCATGTCACGCTGATAAGGGAATTCCCCATACACCCATCACGCCATGTGGAGCCTGTCGACAAGTGATGTTGGAAACCGAAAACCGCTATGGCTTCCCCATCAGGATTTTACTCTGTGGTGAAAAAGAAGTCTACGTAATCAAAAGCGCAAAGGATTTATTGCCTTTTTCTTTCGATAATTATTAATTATCTGCAAACAACTTGTTTGTACTCCTAAAAAAAACGATATTTGCAATCCGAAAATAAAAACTAAAGCATTATGACATCAAACGTTACCGAAAAGATTAAATACATTGGTGTAGACGATATTACCATCGATTTGTTCGAAAGTCAATACATTGTGCCAAATGGCATTTCGTATAACTCTTACCTCGTAATGGACGAAAAGATTGCCATCATGGATACAGCCGACAAACGCAAGGGCGAAGAATGGTTTGCCAACTTGGAAGAAGGCTTGGAAGGTCGCACACCGGATTACCTCATCGTGCAACACATGGAACCGGATCATGCGGGCAACATCGCCGTTTTAATGGAAAAATATCCGGAATTAAAGGTAGTTGCATCGGCTAAGGCTATCCAAATGATGCCGCAATTCTTCGAAGACACTTGTTTCGAAGGTCGTACGATTGCGGTAAAGGAAGGCGACACTCTCAACTTGGGCGGTCGTGAACTGAAGTTCTTCATGGCTCCAATGGTGCATTGGCCGGAAGTGATGGTCACTTACGATGCAGCCGATAAGGTATTGTTCTCGGCCGATGGTTTCGGCAAGTTCGGTGCATTGGCTCACGAAGAAGACTGGGCATGCGAAGCTCGCCGTTATTACTTCAACATTTGCGGTAAATATGGCGCACAAGTACAGGCACTCCTGAAGAAAGCTGCGACTTTGGACATCGCTTGCATCTGTCCGCTTCACGGTCCTATCTTGAAGGAAAACCTGGGTTATTACATTGGTCTGTACGACACATGGAGCAAGTACGAAGTAGAAACAGAAGGTGTATTCATTGCATACGCCTCTATCCATGGAGGCACCAAGAAGGCAGCCGAAAAAATGGCGGAAATCCTTCGTGCCAAGGGCGCTCCAAAGGTTTCTATCGCAGATTTGAGCCGTGACGATATGGCAGAAGCTGTTGAAGATGCATTCCGTATGAGCAAGCTCATCGTAGCAGCCGCTTCCTATGATGCAGATGTATTCCCTCCGATGCACGATTTCTTGCATCACTTGAAGATCAAGGCTTATCAGAAACGCCGTGTAGGTATTATTGAAAATGGTTCGTGGGCTCCTTGCGCCGGTCGCGTGATGAAGGGCATGCTCGAAACCATGAAGGATATCGAAATTGTTGAACCAATGGTAACTATCCGTTCGGCAATGAAGCAAGGCGACATTCCTGCGCTGGAAGCGCTTGCAGATGCGATTTTGGCGTAAAAACAATAATGGGGTGTATCAAACACCCCATTTATTTTATTCATACTTTCCAAATTTCTTAAAGAACTGAACACGTTCAAACGCGGTTCCTCCCCCAGCCTTTCCGGCATTCATCATTCCCTTGAAATCAGAAATTTGTTCGTAATTATTGTCATTCATCCACTTCTCAAGCACATCCAACATTTCGTTGATGCCTTTTTCTTTCTTCTGATAGAGTACCGAGCAAACCTCTACGGCTGATGCACCAGCCAAAATGGCCTTAACCATCGAAGCTCCGTCATTGACACCACCCGATGCGGCATAAGCCAACTTCGGCACACGGTCTGAAGCCAAACCAATCCAACGGATAGACTCATATAAATCAGACGGATGACTGAATACCTCACCGGTTGTATAACTCATCTTTTCCAAATTGATATCCGGAGTCACCATGCGATTGAACAGTACCACGCCCGCTACTCCATGTGCATACAACTGATTGATCAACGGAATAGGATTCGTCAAATTCTTACCCAACTTTACGACTATCGGAATCGAAACGCTCTGCTTGATTTGCTTGACAATATCGATGTGCAAGCGTTCGTAAGCTCCATATTCATAATCCAAATCACTGCAAACAGACATGATGTTCAATTCCAACGCATCGGCACCTGCCGCTTCAATTTGCTTGGCAAAATCCGTCCATTCAGTCAAACGGTAACAATTGATACTGGCAATGACCGGTATTGTACATTGTGCCTTGGTTTCTTTGATAAGCTTCAAATATTCTTCCAATCGGTGAGCGCGATGATAATACAATAAATAGTCCTGTTCTTCCGCATGCGCACCATCCTGCATCCAACCGGCTTCGGCTTCGATTTCTTCTTCGAACAATGATTTCAACACCACGGCACTTGCACCGGCTTCTTCCCACTTTTTGTTCTTGTCTGCCGAGTTGGTCAGGTTACTACTGCTCACGATAAACGGGTTCTTCAACTTCAATCCAGCAAAGGTAGTTTCGAGTCT
Organism: Bacteroides sp.; assembly: GCA_015060705.1. Classification (GTDB taxonomy): domain Bacteria; phylum Bacteroidota; class Bacteroidia; order Bacteroidales; family Bacteroidaceae; genus Phocaeicola. The sequence goes on from SUXY01000024.1 coordinate 6,447, forward strand.
TTTCATAGCACTATTTATTTAATTTGTATTCATTACATTTTTATTTCATCTGCAAAATTACTTATATTTCATAAACATGCAAGAATATTTAGTTAAAAAGTAATAATTAAACAAAGAAACGTCTGAAAAGGTTCAAACGATGGAGATATAAAAAAGGGAACAATATATCTATTGACACAATTTGTCATTCAAAACGAAGGGAAGAATCTCGATAACATACCCTAATACAATCAGGTAGATATTATCGAGATTCTTCCTCCCTTCGGTCGTCTGAATGACAAAACCTATTGGTAATCTGCTAAAACGTTACATCCGTTGTCGACAAGACCATACGTCTTATCGCCGGAAGATGTAACAGGTTACATTATTACTTAGCATACATACGGGCACGCATTTCCTTGATGTGATCGCTGGTAATGTATTCATCGTACTCCATCATCTTGTCGATGATACCATTCGGAGTCAATTCGATGATACGGTTAGCTACTGTCTGAATGAATTCGTGGTCGTGCGAAGCAAAGAGCACATTACCCTTGTAAAGCTTCAAGTTATTATTGAATGCCTGAATGGATTCCAAGTCCAAATGGTTGGTCGGTGTATCGAGAATCAAACAGTTGGCATTGCGGAGCTGCATACGGGCAATCATACAACGCATCTTTTCACCACCGGAGAGCACATTTGCCTTCTTCAACACTTCTTCACCGCTGAAAAGCATACGTCCCAAGAAACTCTTCATATACACTTCGTTACCTTCACCGAACTGGCTCAACCAATCCACCAAGTTCAAATCGTTTTCAAAGAACGAGGTGTTGTCTACCGGCAAGTATGCGGTAGTAATGGTTACACCCCACGAGAAAGTACCTGCATCCGGTTGACGGTTTTCGTTGATGATTTCGAAGAGAGCGGTCATGGCACGCGGGTCACGGCTCAAGAATACAATCTTGTCACCCTTTTCCACATTGAAGCTTACATCGCTGAAAAGCACTTCGCCATCGTCGGTAGTGGCCTTCAAACCAGACACTTCGAGAATTTGATTACCCGGTTCACGTTCCGGTGTAAAGATGATGCCTGGATACTTACGTGATGAAGGTTGGATATCGTCCACATTAAGCTTTTCGAGCATCTTCTTACGGCTGGTAGTCTGCTTACTTTTAGCCACATTGGCACTGAATCGGCGGATAAATTCTTCCAATTCCTTACGCTTTTCTTCGGCCTTTGCCTTCTGGTTCTGAGCCTGACGCAAAGCCAACTGGCTGGATTCGTACCAGAAGCTATAGTTACCGGCAAAGAGGTTCACCTTACCGAAGTCGATGTCCACGGTATGTGTACAAACCGAGTCGAGGAAGTGACGGTCGTGGCTCACCACCAACACGGTATTTTCATAATTCGAGAGGTATTCTTCGAGCCAAGTCACGGTTTCCATGTCAAGGTCATTGGTAGGTTCGTCGAGGAGCAAGTTGTCCGGATTACCGAACAAAGCCTGTGCCAACATGACACGCACCTTTTCCTTACCGCTCAATTCGCCCATGAGCTTGTAATGCAAGTCTTCCTTGATACCCAAACCACTCAACAAAGCTGCTGCATCGCTTTCGGCATTCCAACCGTCAAGTTCGGCAAACTTTTCTTCGAGTTCAGACACGCGGATACCGTCTTCATCGGTGAAATCTGCCTTTGCATAGAGAGCATCGCGTTCGTTCATGATGTCCCAAAGAATGGTGTGACCCATCAATACGGTGTTAAGCACTGTATATTGGTCCCACTTGAAGTGGTCCTGACTAAGCACGGAAAGACGTTCTCCCGGACCAAGTGTCACACTACCCTTTGTCGGTTCCAATTCACCCGAAATGGCTTTCAGAAAAGTAGATTTTCCGGCACCGTTAGCACCAATGACACCGTAGATATTACCGTTCGTAAACTTCAAGTTTACATCCTTGTACAACACACGTTTGCCAAATTGAATGGCGAGATTGGAAACTGTTATCATGTCTTTTTATCCTTAAGTTTTTAACGATTATTTTTCAAAGTTGTGCAAAGATACGGATTAAAGTCGAAGTATGCAAATTTTTCATTGTCAGACCTTAGGCAGTTAGGCAGTTAGGCAGTTAGGCAGTTTATTTTTTTGAGAGAAAACATCCATTCAAATTTTATATTATATATATAATATTATTATATATATAATATATTAATATATAGTTATAATTTATAACCATATACTCTATGTCACTAGTCATATTTACGCTTTTAAAAAACTGCCTAACTGCCTAACTGCCTAAGACCGGTTGTCATACAAACATGTCACATCAGCCACTTTGTCAGTCACCAATTCCATAAATCGGACTCTTCTGTCACATTCTCTGCCAAGGCACAGAATTTGTAGATAGAATAGCAAATAATATTTTTTGATAACAAAAAAACAACATACATCATGACCAAAGAAAAGAACCAGCCTCAGGAAGAGGAAATCTTGAAGAACGAAGAAGTAGCAGCCGAAGAAGCGGCTCAACCGGAAGAAAAACAAGCAGAAGAAACCGCTCAGGAAGAAACTCCTGCTGAAGAACTGACCGTTGAGGAACAACTTGCCAACATGTTGGCAGAAGCTCAGCAAATGGTAAGCGAAGAACGCGATAAGTACCTCCGTCTTTCGGCCGAATTCGACAACTACCGCAAGCGTACCCTCAAGGAAAAGGCTGAATTGATCAAGAACGGCGCCGAAAAGACATTGACAGCCATTCTCCCGGTACTCGACGACTTCGAACGTGCATTGAAGAACATGGAAGCTTCTGAAGAAACCAAAGCAATGAAGGAAGGCGTTGAATTGATTTTATGCAAGTTCCAGAAGATTCTTGGTCAGGAAGGTCTCCAGAAGATTGAAACCGAAGGCAAGGAATTCGATACCGATTTCCACGAAGCCATCGCCCTCATCCCTTCTCCAAGTGAAGATTTGAAAGGCAAGATTCTGGATTGTGTACAAACCGGATATATGTTGAACGACAAGGTCATCCGTCACTCAAAAGTGGCCGTAGCCCAATAATTCAAAACCCTAGAAACGTATGGCAAAAAGAGATTATTATGAAGTGTTAGGCGTTGAGAAAACGGCCAGTGAAGCCGAAATCAAGAAAGCCTATCGTAAAATGGCCATCCAATATCACCCGGACAAGAATCCAGGTGACAAGGAAGCGGAAGAGAAGTTCAAGGAAGCGGCTGAAGCATATAGCGTATTGAGCGACAAGGACAAACGTGCCCGTTACGACCAGTTCGGTCATGCCGGAATGGGTGGTGCTGCCGGTGGCGGTTACAGCGGACAAGGCATGTCTATGGACGATATCTTCTCGATGTTCGGCGACATCTTCGGTGGTGGCGGCGGATTCGGAGGATTTGGCGGATTCGGTGGTTTTGGCGGCGGTGGTGGCCGTACTCAACAGCGTAAATTCCGCGGTTCGGACCTTCGCGTAAAGGTAAAAATGAACTTGAAGGACATTGCAACCGGTGTTGAAAAGAAATTCAAGTTGAAGAAATATGTCACTTGTGAACATTGTCACGGTAGTGGTGCAGAAGGCAACTCGGGTACAGAAACTTGTACAAACTGCCACGGTACCGGTAGTGTAACTCGCACACAGCAAAGCATTTTCGGCATGATGCAGACTCAGACTGTCTGCCCGAACTGTAATGGTGAAGGTAAGATCATCAAGGAAAAGTGTAAGCATTGCTCGGGCGAAGGTATTACCTACGGCGAAGAAGTGGTAGAAGTGAAGATTCCGGCAGGTGTAGGAGAAGGCATGCAATTGACCGTCAACGGCAAGGGTAATGCCGGCAAGCACAACGGCATCGCCGGCGACTTGTTGGTTGTCATCGAGGAAGAAAGCCACCCAGATTTGATTCGTGACGAAAACGACTTGATTTACAACCTCTTGTTGAGCGTACCTACGGCTACACTCGGTGGTACGGTAGAAATTCCGACCATTGACAGCAAGGTGAAGGTGAAGATTGAGCCGGGCACTCAACCAGGCAAGGTACTCCGTTTGCGTGGCAAGGGTCTTCCTAGCGTGAACAGCTATGGTTACAGCAATGGCACCGGTGACTTGTTGGTAAACATCAGCGTCTACATTCCGGAACACTTGAACAAGGAAGAAAAGCAAGCTATGGAAAAGATGCAAAATTCCGACAATTTCATGCCGAACATGAGCATCAAAGAAAAGATTTTCAAGAAATTCAAGAATTTCTTCGATTAAACGATACTCACCACAGAGGACACAGAGTTTCACAGAGTAAAAAACAAACGGAAACATCATTTCCAATCTAAAAAACTCCGTGAAACTCTGTGTTACTTTGTGGTGAATAAAAAAAACACAATCAATATGACCTACTCAGAAACCATCAACTATTTATTCAACAGTGCTCCGCTCTTCCAGCACATAGGCAAGGATGCTTACAAAGAAGGACTGGAGAACACCCACCTTTTGGACGAACATTTCGGCCATCCACACCGTCGTTTCAAGACCATCCATGTGGCAGGAACCAACGGCAAGGGATCATGCTCACACACCTTGGCAGCCATACTCCAATCGGCGGGATACAAAGTAGGTCTATACACCTCTCCTCACCTCGTGGATTTCCGTGAACGAATCCGCGTGAACGGTACTCCGGCCAGCGAACAATATGTCATCGATTTCGTGGAACAGCATCGAGCTTTCTTTGAACCTCTGCATCCGTCTTTCTTTGAATTGACAACCGCCATGGCATTCAATTATTTCGCTGAGCAACAAGTAGATGTATCGATTATTGAAGTCGGATTAGGAGGTCGTTTGGACTGTACCAACATCATCCGTCCAGACCTTTGTCTCATCACCAACATCAGCTTCGACCACATACAATTCTTGGGTGACACCTTGGCGAAAATCGCATCCGAAAAAGCAGGAATCATCAAGCCAGGCATCCCGGTCATCATTGGTGAAACTACCCCTGAGACCAAGCCTGTATTCACTCAAAAAGCCCTCCAAGAAGGTGCACCGATTCACTTTGCAGAAGAGGAACAATACCTCCAAAGCTCTTCGGTCAACGAACAAGGAAAGCGTATCTACCAAACCCGCGATTACACTAATTTAGAAGGCGAATTAGGCGGTCTTTGTCAGGTAAAGAATACCAACACCCTATTAAGTGCCATCCGAGTACTTCAAAGCATCGGATATGAAATTAAAGAACCGCACGTACGCGAAGGATTTGCTCACGTATGTGCCCTCACCGGCCTCATGGGACGTTGGCAAAAGCTCCAGGAAAAGCCTACTCTGGTTTGCGATACAGGACACAACAAGGGAGGCATCCAATACATCGTGGAACAACTTTCCGCCCAGAAATACCGTCGTTTACACATCGTCATGGGAATGGTCAACGACAAGGACATCAGCGGCGTACTCGCCATGCTACCGAAAGAAGCGACCTACTATTTCACCAAAGCAAGCGTGAATCGGGCCTTGTCCGAAACAGAAGTACAGCGCTTGGCAGGTGAAGCCGGACTGAAAGGAAACACCTACCCTTGCGTAGCCGATGCCTTACAAGCCGCCAAAGAAACTGCCGAAGCCGAAGACTTCATTTTCGTAGGTGGAAGCACCTTCATTGTAGCGGACTTATTAAAATTCCTTTCAGATTCTTTCTAAAAAGTTTGGAAACATGATAGAAAATCTTTTTATTTGCATTTAATTTAAGTGTACTATAAAAAGATTTTTCTACTATGATAAGCACATTAAACCCAGGAGAAAATTTGTGCGGCCTTCAGAAAGCCGATTTTCAGAAAGTTATCGAAGGCAAGCAAACAGATTTGTTCATTCTTAAGAACGAAAGTGGTGCCGAAGTAGCCATTACCAACTATGGTGGTGCAGTAGTGGCCATTATGGTGCCCGATAAAGACGGCAATTATGCCAATGTCATCCAAGGTCATGACACCATTGACAAAGTAATCAATAGTCCGGAACCTTTCCTCAGCACTTTAATTGGCCGTTATGGCAACCGTATTGCTAAGGGTAAATTCCAACTTGACGGAAAAGAATATCAATTGGCTGTAAACAATGGTCCTAACCATTTGCACGGTGGTCCGACAGGTTATCATGCCCGTGTATGGGACGCAGAACAGACCGATGCCCAAACATTGAAGCTTCATTATCTTTCAGCCGACGGCGAAGAAGGCTTCCCTGGCAATCTTGACTTGACCGTCATTTATAGCTTCTCGAACGAGAACGAACTCAAGATCGATTATTCAGCCACTACTGACAAAAAGACACTCGTCAACCTCACTCATCATGCATTCTTCAGCTTGTCAGGCTTGGCTAATCCTACCGCTTCTGTAGAAAACAACATCGTTACAATCAATGCTGACTGGTATACTCCAGTAGACGAAACATGCATCCCATTGGGCGAAATCGCACCGGTAGAAGGTACTCCGATGGATTTCCGTACTCCGCATGTAGTAGGCGAACGCATCAACGATTACAATTTCCGTCAATTGGAAATCGGTAAGGGTTACGACCATTGCTACGTGTTGAACAAGCGTGAAGCAGGCTCATTGACTTATGCAGCCAAGTGTGTGGAACCAATCAGCGGCCGTTGCTTGGAAATGTGGACCACTGAACCAGGTGTTCAGCTCTACACAGCCAACTGGTTGAGCGGATTTGAAGGTTATAAAGGCGCTACATTCCCAGAAAGAAGTGCTATCTGCTTCGAAGCACAGCATTTCCCTGATACACCGAACAAGGGTCACTTCCCTTCTTGCGTATTGACTCCGGGCAATGAATACAAGCAAGTAACCATCTATAAATTCAGCGTTGAAAAATAATTAATCATTAAATAATAAAAACATTAAAACCATGAACAAACAAACAAAACCATGGGGTGCAATTATCGTTATGATTGCGCTCTTCGCCATGATTGCCTTCGTGACCAACTTGTGTTCTCCGATGGCAAACATCATCAAGGCACAGGGAGAAATTTCAGAAGTATTGGCTCAGATCGGTAACTATGGTAACTTCGTAGCTTACTTGTTGATGGGTATTCCTGCTGGTATGCTTATTTCTAAGGTAGGTTACAAGAAGACTGCTTTGATTGGTCTTACAGTAGGTATCGTAGGTATCCTCGTACAATGGTCAAGTAGCTTGCTCAATGCTCAGGAAAACTTGGGTCTTGTATTTGGTGTTTACTTGTTGGGTGCTTTCATCACAGGTTTCTGTATGTGTATCCTCAACTGTGTGGTTAACCCAATGTTGAACCTCCTCGGTGGTGGTGGTAACGCAGGTAACCAGCTTATCCAGACTGGTGGTGTATTCAACTCTTTGGCTGCTGTTGCTGTATACATCATCATGGGTGCTTTGATTGGTGAAGTTACATCTGAGACTAAGATTGCCGATGCAACTCCTGCTTTGATGATTGCTTTGGCTATCTTCGTTGTAGCATTTATCACTATCCTCTTCACTAAGATTGACGAACCGGAACAAGCTCCAGTAGACATGAGCCTTGTTAAGGGTGCTTTGAAGTACCGTCACTTCGTATTGGGTATCATCGGTATCTTCGTATACATGGGTATTGAAGTAGGTACTCCGACTTACGTGAACATGTACTTGGTAAACACTCCGGAATTGGGTATCAACGCTGCTACAGCAGGTTTGATCGTAGCTGTATATTGGGCATTGATGATGGTAGGTCGTTTCGTAGGTGCTTCCATCGGTAGCAAGGTATCTAGCCGTGCCATGATTACAACTGTATCATCAGCTACATTGGTACTTGTATTGTTTGGTATGTTTGCTCCAACAGACGTAACAGTAAGCGTTCCTGGCATCGACTGGGCCAACTTGAGCGTTATTTGGGCACAAGTTCCTGTAGGTATCTTTGCATTCTTGTTGGTAGGTCTTTGCTCTTCAGTAATGTGGGGCGGTATCTTCAACATGGCAGTTGAAGGTTTGGGTAAGTATACAGCCGTTGCATCTGGTATCTTCATGACTATGGTATTCGGTTGCGCTGTAATGTTGGCTATCCAAGCACAAGTTGCTGAAATGACTGACTATATGACTAGCTACTGGGTAGTTGTATTCTGTGCAGTTTACTTGTTGTTCTACGCATTGGTAGGCTCAAAGGTAAAGAAATAAATAACCTTATATAATAATTATTTAATACTCTAAAATCATGGATATAGAATTTGTAAGAAGTCGCTTCATCAAGCATCATGATGGCACTACAGGCTCAGTATATGCATCTCCAGGTCGTATCAACCTCATCGGCGAACACACAGACTACAATGGTGGTTTTGTATTCCCAGGTGCAGTAGATAAAGGTATGATTATAGAAATCAAGCCTAACGGCACAGACCTCGTCAAGGCTTATTCCATCGACTTGAAGGACTATGTAGAATTCGGTTTGAATGAAGAAGATGCTCCTCGCGCTAGCTGGGCAAGATACATTTTCGGTGTTTGCCGTGAAATGATCAAGCGTGGTGTAGAAGTGAAAGGTTTCAACACTGCATTTGCAGGTGACGTGCCTCTCGGTGCAGGTATGTCTTCATCAGCTGCTTTGGAAAGTGCATACGCATACGCACTCAACGACTTGTTCGGTGACAACAAGATTGACAAGTTCGAATTGGCAAAGGTTGGTCAGGCAACTGAACACAACTACATCGGTGTGAAGTGCGGTATCATGGACCAATTTGCTTCTGTATTCGGTAAGGAAGGTAGCTTGATGCGTCTCGACTGCCGTTCTTTGGAATATCAATACTTCCCGTTCAAGCCAGAAGGTTACCGTTTGGTATTGGTTGACTCAGTAGTAAAGCACGAATTGGCTTCTTCAGCTTACAACAAGCGTCGTCAGAGCTGCGAAAACGCAGTTGCTGCTATCGCTAAGAAGCACGAAGGCGTAGAATTCTTGCGCGACTGTACATTGGAAATGTTGGCAGAAGTGAAGGAAGAAATCTCTGCAGAAGACTACATGCGTGCTGAATACGTAATCGAAGAAATCCAACGCGTACTCGACGTTTGCGATGCTTTGGAAAAGGGCGATTATGAAACAGTAGGTCAGAAGATGTACGAAACTCACCACGGTATGAGCAAGAAGTACGAAGTAAGCTGCGAAGAACTCGACTTCTTGAACGACGTAGCATTCGACTGCGGTGTGACAGGTTCACGCGTAATGGGTGGTGGCTTCGGTGGTTGTACAATCAACCTTGTGAAGAACGAATTGTATGAAACATTCATCACTACAGCCAAGGAAAGATTCAAAGAAAAGTTTGGTCGTAGCCCGAAGGTTTACGATGTAGTAATCAGTGACGGTTCTCGTAAATTGCTCTAACCACACCAGTTTATACATATAATATGAATACCGCTTATGCTTCATAGGCGGTATTTTTTTAAGCCACATAATATCAGATCCGTATGAAAAAAGGACTCATCAGCATGGGCGTACTTCTTGCATTTCTAACCGGATGTACCCCTACTCCTTCGCAACAGAACCTCACCTTGTCGGGATTGGATCCTGCTCGTTTCGAGAAGTTGATAGATGACACTAAACCCGTAAAGCTTTATACGCTGAAAAATGAAAGCGGAATGGAAGTATGTATCACCAACTTCGGTGCCCGTATTGTTTCCATCATGGTACCGGACAAGAACGGCAAAATGACTGATGTAGTATTGGGATTCGACAACATCGAGGACTACATCAATGTCCCTAGCGATTTTGGCGCAACCATCGGACGTTATGCCAACCGTATAGGACAAGGTAAAATCACCATCGACGGACAAGAAATCCAATTACCTCAGAACAACTATGAACACTGCCTCCACGGAGGACCAACCGGCTGGCAATACCAAGTGTTCAAAGCTATTCAGACAGATGATAAGACCATCAAGTTGACAGTTGAATCACCAGATGGTGACAATAATTTCCCTGGCAATGTCATTGCTAGCGTAACCTATACGTTGACCGAAAACAATGCTATCGATATCCAATACGAGGCAACTACAGATAGAAAGACCGTCATCAACATGACCAACCATTCTTATTTCAACTTGAATGGCGATCCGTCAGCAAGCAGCATGAACCAAGTGCTCTATCTGGCATCCGACAGCATTACACCGGTAGACAGTACTTTCATGACCAATGGCGAAATGATGGCTGTAGCAGGTACTCCATTCGACTTCAATACTCCGAAAGCCATCGAACAAGATGTGAACAACTTCGACAATGAACAGATCAAGTTCGGCAAGGGCTTTGACCACAACTGGGTATTAAAAAACAAAGGCGACATCAAGCAAGTAGCTGCCCAATTGACCAGTCCAATCACTGGTATCACTCTCGAAGTATATACCGACGAACCGGGTATTCAACTTTACACCGGTAACTTCCTCGATGGAACCGTAAAAGGCAAGAACGGTATTGTCTATCCTCAACGAGCATCCGTATGTCTGGAAACACAACATTATCCGGATAGTCCAAACAAAGCACACTGGCCATCAGTGGTATTGGAACCGGGTAAAACATACACCAGCCACTGTATCTTCCAATTTGGTGTTGTTAAATAGAATATTTGTTGCATAGAAAAATGCTTTTTACCAAATATTTAGCTATATTTGCATCAAAATAAACCATTATCTGTTATGAACGATATAAAAGTTATGAATCATGCGGCCGACAACATCCGTATTTTGGCTGCTGCTATGGTAGAGAAAGCTAAATCCGGTCACCCGGGTGGTGCAATGGGTGGAGCCGACTTTGTAAATGTTCTCTATTCAGAATATTTGCAATATGATCCGGAAAACCCAACATGGGAAGGTCGTGACCGTTTCTTCTTGGACCCAGGTCACATGTCTCCAATGCTTTACGGTCAGTTGGCATTGACAGGTAAGTTCACATTGGACGAATTGCAACAATTCCGTCAATGGGGCTCTCCTACTCCAGGTCATCCGGAAGTAGACTTCACACGCGGTGTTGAAAACTCATCAGGACCGCTCGGTCAAGGTCATGTATACGCAGTAGGTGCTGCTATCGCTGCCAAGTTCTTGGCTAGCCGTACAGGCAACCCTACCTTCAATAAGGAAACAATCTACGCTTATATTTCGGACGGTGGTATCCAGGAAGAAATCTCACAAGGTGCAGGTCGTGTAGCCGGTCACTTGGGATTGGACAACTTGATTATGTTCTACGATGCCAACGACATCCAACTTTCGACTGAAACCAAAGATGTTATATCTGAAGATACAGCCATGAAGTATCGTTCTTGGGGTTGGTTTGTATTGGAAATTGACGGTAATGATTGCCAGCAAATCCGTGAAGCACTTGATGCAGCCAAGAAAGAAGACAAGCGTCCGACATTGATTATCGGTAAGTGTATCATGGGTAAGGGTGCACGTAAAGCCGACAACACCTCTTACGAACGCACCACCAAGACACATGGTGCTCCTTTGGGTGCTGAAGCTTGTAAGAATACAATCATCAATTTGGGTGGTGATCCAGAAAATCCATTCGTTATCTTTGATGATGTAAAAGAATTATACGCAAAGCGTGCTGAAGAATTAAAGAAAATAGCAGCAGAACGCCATGCAGAAGAACAAGCATGGGCAGAAGCTAACCCAGAAAAGGCCGCTCAACAAAAAGACTGGTTCAACAATGTAGTCCCTGAAATTGACTGGGCAAGCATTCAACAAAAAGCAAATGATCCGACTCGTAACGCATCGGCAACAGTACTCGGTGTATTATCGGAAAAGGTACCTAATATGATTGTTTCATCAGCCGACTTGTGCAATTCAGACAAGACTGACGGTTTCTTGAAACATACACATTGCATCACTCCTGGCAATTTCAGCGGTGGATTCTTCCAAGCCGGTGTTGCCGAATTGACGATGGCTTGTGTATGTATCGGTATGGCTCTTCATGGTGGTGTCATTGCAGGTTGCGGTACTTTCTTTGTATTCTCAGACTATATGAAACCAGCTATCCGTATGGCTGCATTGATGCGCTTGCCGGTGAAATTCATCTGGTCACACGATGCATTCCGCGTAGGCGAAGATGGTCCTACTCACCAACCGGTTGAGCACGAACTTCAAATCCGTTTGTTGGAAAAGATGAAGAACCACAGAGGAAAGAACTCCATGTTGGTACTCCGTCCTGCCGATGTAGAAGAAACAACCGTTGCATGGAAATTGGCTATGGAAAATACCGATTCTCCAACAGGTTTGATTTGTTCTCGTCAGAACATCGTCAACTTGCCAGAAGGCACCGATTATTCACAAGCAGCAAAGGGTGCATACATTGTAAAGGAAGACGAAAATTATGATGTTATCTTGCTTGCTTCCGGTTCTGAAGTATCTACATTGGTAGCCGGTGCTGAATTGTTGGCAAAGGACGGTATCAAGACACGTATTGTTTCAGTTCCTTCTGAAGGTTTGTTCCGTTCACAAAGCAAGGAATATCAAGAAAGCATTTTACCGACAGGCGCCAAGATTTTCGGTTTGACAGCGGGTATCCCGGCCAACCTCTACACATTGGTAGGTTATAATGGAAAGGTTTGGGGAATGGAATCATTCGGTTTCTCAGCACCGTTCAAGGTATTGGACGAAAAGTTGGGCTTCAACGCAGAAAATGTATATAACCAAGTAAAATCAATGCTCTAATGAAAACGATAGGTTTAGCATCCGACCATGCCGGATTTGAATTGAAAGAATACGTAAAGACATGGCTCGAAGCAAAGGGATATGCTTACAAGGATTTCGGTACTTACAGTACAGACAGTTGTGACTATCCAGATTTCGCTCACCCATTGGCAGAAGCCGTAGAAGCAGGTGATTGCTATCCAGGTATCGCTATTTGTGGTAGCGGTGAAGGTATCAGCATGACACTGAACAAACATCAAGGCATCCGTGCTGCATTGGTTTGGATTCCTGAAATTGCACACATGACACGTTTGCACAACGACGCTAACATCCTCGTTATGCCAGGACGTTTCATCAGCACTGAAACAGCAAGCCAAATCATGGAAGAATTCTTTAATACAGAGTTCGAAGGTGGCCGTCATCAGAAGCGCATTGACAAAATTCCGGTGAAATAATATTTATTAACCTATTCGAATAAAAAAAAGAGAGGCTTTATAAGCTTCTCTTTTTTTTTATTTTTATCTTTGTTGAATAATAGAAACTACATTAATTACACATTATGAGAAAGTTAATATCTTTATTAGTCTTATCTTTTCTATCCATAGGTATTCTCCTGGCACAGAACGAACCTAAGTACATGGAAGGTGCCGTTCCCTTGATTGACGGGAAAGTTACATTTGCTACTGAAATGAATACTGGTACCATGTCTAAGGCGGTCATTTATGAAACTCTTTTGAAATGGGCCAACGACCGTTATCAGATAACTGACAAGTTCAAGGCTCGTATTCTTTTCAAAGATGCAGAAGAAGGTACTATCGCAATACATGGTGATGAATACATCGTGTTCTCTTCCACTGCACTCGCTTTGGATAGAACCCGTATCAATTACCAATTGTTCTTCTTTTGCGAAGAAGGAAAATGTAAGATTAACATGACCCGTATCCGTTATCATTACCAAGAAGAACGGGATGGTGGTGAAAAATACAATGCTGAAGATTGGATTACCGACGAATTTTGCTTGAACAAGACCAAGACAAAACTTTACCCTATTAGCGGTAAGTTCCGTCGGAAAACCATCGATTTGAAAGACCAATTGTTCAAAGAAATCCAATCTATCTTGGGTAACAAGATGATTGATTTGGGCTTGCAAGCGGCTCCAACGACTCCAGAATCGAGAGTGAAAGTCATTACAACCCAACCTAAGGAAGAAGTTGTTCCAGCAATGGAAATCCAACCAACAGCAGTGAAAGTTCCAGCGGCTCAACCAACCGTTCAACAACCGGAACCGGTAAAGGATACTCCTCAGCCAAGTAACGATGAAGCATTGATTGCACAAGCTGTACGCATGACCATTACTGCCGGCAACGACGAACAGTTCGAAATCAGCAAGGAATGTTGGGGTGGTTTCGGCGAACTCTTCGGCAAGAAGGTTTCCTTCTGTTTAATTGATACTCAGAAGACTATGGGTAACATGCTGATGAGCCAAAGCGACAATTATAAGATTTCATTCTATAGTGCCAACAATAGCCAACCAGTAGTGGTTATTGAATGCAAGAAACTGATGACCCAGAACATCAATGGCGAGGAAGCACAAAAGATGAGTCCAAGCTGTGTAGCAGGTAAATCTTACAACATGTATGTAGGTGAAATTCTAAAATAATTGTATCTTTGTAAAATGAAAGGAAAATTAATCATCATCAAGGAGTTGATAAGGGAAGGCCAATTGGAGACAGCCATTAAGCAATTGTCCCAATACATCCAGGCCGATTCAACCGATGATGAGCCTTATTATTTGTTGGGCAATGCCTATCGTAAACAAGGGAATTGGCAATTGGCACTCAACAACTATTTAGAAGCAATCGAACGGAATCCGGAAAGTCCAGCCGTACAGGCACATCAAATGATGATGGACATTCTGAATTTCTACAATAAAGATATGTATAACCAATAATAAATATTGCTATGGCAAAAATTAAAGGTGCAGTTGTGGTAGACACCGAACGTTGTAAAGGTTGCAACTTGTGTGTAGTCGCTTGCCCACTGGATGTGTTGGCATTAACCACTAAAGAAGTAAATAAGAAAGGATATACATTTGCCCAAACAGTCTTGGAAGACACTTGCATCGGCTGTGCTTCCTGTGCAACCGTATGCCCGGATGGATGTATCTCCGTATATAAAGTTAAACAACAATAAAACAAAAAGATATGGCAGAAGAAGTAGTTTTAATGAAGGGTAACGAAGCCATTGCCCACGCCGCTATCCGCTTTGGTGTAGACGGCTATTTCGGCTATCCTATCACCCCTCAATCCGAAGTGTTGGAAACGCTTGCCGAACAGAAGCCATGGGAAACAACCGGTATGGTTGTCGTTCAGGCAGAAAGTGAAGTTTCAGCTATCAACATGGTATACGGAGGGGCTGCTACCGGTAAGATGGTCATGACATCTTCATCCAGTCCGGGTGTCAGCTTGAAGCAAGAAGGTATCTCCTATTTGGCAGGCGCTGAACTTCCTTGTTTGGTAGTGAACGTCATGCGTGGCGGTCCGGGATTGGGTACTATCCAACCAAGTCAAGCCGACTATTTCCAGACAGTAAAGGGTGGTGGTCATGGTGACTATCGCTTGATTGCCTTGGCACCGGCATCCGTTCAGGAAATGGCAGATTTCGTAGGCTTGGCATTCGACCTCGCTTTCAAGTACCGTAATCCGGCTATCCTTTTGGCTGACGGTGTGA
Source organism: Bacteroides sp. (assembly GCA_015060705.1). Classification (GTDB taxonomy): domain Bacteria; phylum Bacteroidota; class Bacteroidia; order Bacteroidales; family Bacteroidaceae; genus Phocaeicola. The sequence continues at coordinate 21,791 of SUXY01000024.1, forward strand.
TTGGTCAGATGATGGAAAAGGTGGTATTGCCTGAACAACGTACTCGTTTGACGGATGAAGAAGTAATTGCACGCTGTCCATGGGCTGCCAACGGCAAGACTGCCGGACGCAAGCCGAACATCATCACCTCGTTGGAACTCGATCCGGCAGAAATGGAAAAGAGAAACATCCATTTGCAAGCGAAGTATGCAGAAATCGAAGCCAACGAAGTACGTTACGAAGAAATCAATTGCGAAGATGCAGAATACCTCATTGTAGCCTTCGGTTCTTGTGCACGTATTGCTCAGAAGACCATGGAATTGGCTCGTGCAGAGGGCATTAAGGTAGGTTTGCTCCGTCCGATTACCTTGTGGCCGTTCCCAAGCAAAGCGATTGCCGAACGTGCTAAACAAGTGAAAGGCATCCTCACTGTCGAACTCAACGCCGGACAAATGGTAGAAGATGTTCGTTTGGCAGTAGAATGCAAGGTACCGGTAGAACATTTCGGACGTTTGGGCGGTATCGTTCCAGACCCGGATGAAGTAGTAAACGCCTTAAAGACCAAACTGATTAAATAACAAGCGTATGAACACCGATACAATTAGAAGCATACTGAACATCGTATTCATGGTATTGGCCGTTGCATCTGTCATTACCTACTTTGTGGTCGAAGACTTCACCACATTCATCTATGTATGCGGAGCGGCGATATTCGTCAAATTGTGTGAATTCTTTTTACGCTTCATGCTTTAACAGGAGGAAATATTATGACTAGAGAAGAAATAATCAAACCCGAAAACTTGGTTTATAAGAAACCAACGTTGATGAATGATAATCCGATGCACTACTGCCCGGGATGTAGCCATGGGGTGGTACATAAATTAATCGCAGAGGTCATTGAAGAAATGGGCATGGAAAACAAGGCAGTCGGTGTATCACCGGTAGGCTGTGCCGTATTTGCTTACAACTATTTGGACATTGACTGGGAAGAAGCTGCTCATGGTCGTGCACCTGCTTTGGCAACCGCCATCAAGCGTTTGTGGCCGAGCCGATTGGTATTTACTTACCAGGGTGACGGTGACTTGGCTTGTATCGGTACTGCCGAAACAATCCACGCTTTGAACCGCGGTGAAAACATTACCATCATTTTCATCAACAATGCCATTTATGGTATGACCGGTGGACAGATGGCACCTACTACTTTGCTCGGTATGAAAACTGCTACTTGTCCGTATGGTCGTGATGCTGCTATCCACGGTTATCCGTTGAAGATGACCGAAATCGCTGCAACATTGGAAGGTACCGCTTACGTTACCCGCCAGTCTGTACACAGCGTTCCGGCTATCCGAAAGGCGAAGAAGGCTATCCGCAAGGCATTCGAGAACTCAATGAACGGTAAAGGTTCCAACTTGGTGGAAATCGTATCAACTTGTAACTCAGGCTGGAAAATGTCACCGGCTGCTGCCAACAAGTGGATGGAAGAAAACATGTTCCCATTCTACCAATTGGGTGATCTGAAAGATAAAGAATAAAAGAAGAAGACCTATGAAACAGGAAATCATTATAGCAGGATTCGGTGGTCAGGGTGTATTGTCCATGGGCAAAATCTTGGCTTATTCCGGACTCATGGAAAACAAGGAAGTTACCTGGATGCCGGCATACGGTCCCGAACAACGTGGTGGTACTGCCAACGTAACCGTAATCGTCAGCGACGAACGTATCTCCTCTCCGATTTTGAGTCAATACGACACAGCGATCATCTTGAACCAACCTTCATTGGCTAAGTTCGAGAATAAGGTAAAACCGGGCGGTATCCTCATCTACGACGGATATGGTATCATCGAACCTCCTACCCGCAAGGACATTCAGGTATACCGCATCGATGCCATGGATGAAGCCAACGAGCGCGGCATGGCCAAAACATTCAATATGATTGTGTTGGGTGGCTTGTTAAAACTCCGTCCAATCGTAGCAATTGAAAGTGTATTGAAAGCTTTACGCAAGACATTGCCGGAACGTCACCACAAACTCATCCCGATGAATGAAGAAGCTATCCACATCGGTATGGACATTATCAAGCAGGTAGAAGTATAATAATCTTTAAAGGATATAGAAAAAGGAGAAGCTTTCTTGAAAGGAAAGTTTCTCCTTTTCGTTTTATATTGTATCTTTGCGTCATTATGAAAATGAAACTGAAATTTATATCTATTCTTATATGTGCTTTATGCTGTTTCATTCCCATGTCAGCACAAAACACACTAAGTAATGCCATGGGTACTTCTGCCAGCGGTAGAGACTTGGGCACTCATGACCGAAATGGTAATCCAATCGACACAACGGCCGTAAACGATGCCAGTACCATTCCTATCGGACTATACCAATGGAAAGTCACCCGACGATTGGGAAATGTCATTCCTGTACCGGTTGATACCCTACATGCAGGTTTTCAGAACAGCAACGATCCGGCAGGTATTACCGGTCAATACAATTATTTGGGGAACTTGGGTTCTCCACGCATGTCGCGCATCTTCTTTGACCGTAGAGAAGAGAGTCAGTTTGTCTTCACCGATCCATACGACCAGTCCGTATTGCGTCCGGAAGATGTGACTTTTACAAATACCTTATCTCCATTTACCAACCTTACCTATTACAAGAGCTTCAATAGCCGTAACAGTGAGGAACGTTTCAAGTCTTATTATGCCATCAATGCCAACAAGCGATTGGGATTCGGGCTTTACATAGACTACATCTATGGACGAGGTATGTACAACAACCAGTCTACAGCCCAGTTCAATGGCGGATTGTTTGCCAGCTATCGGGGCGACAAGTACGACATGCACTTCATTTTCAACAATGACAACTTGAAGACCCGTGAAAATGGGGGGATTACCGACGACCGTTACATTACCAATCCATTGGATATGGCAGAAGGTAAGAAACAATACAATTCTACAGACATCCCTACCCTTTTCAATAAAATATGGAACCATAACACCAGCTATCATGCATTCTTGACCCACCGATACAATCTCGGCTTCTATAGGGAAGTGCCAGATACGCTGCAAAATGATACCATTCAGGCACCTAACGACTCTACAGAATCGGTGATTCCTAGAGAGTTCGTTCCAGTAACCAGCTTTATTCATACTTTGGAACTGGATTTCAATGGCCGCAAGTACATTACCCAAGACGATGCACAGAACCGGAATTATTTCGAACATACTTACTTTGGCAATGACTCCATCGACCAATTCCGACGCACCAATGTACGGAATACGTTCGGTATCTCTTTACGTGAAGGTTTCAACAAATGGGCGAAGGCTGGATTGACAGCATTCCTTACCCACGAATACCGCGACTTCACCCTACCCGATACCACCGATGTGGCCAACCAGCGAATCATCAAGCATTATAAAGAGAACATTGTATATGTAGGTGGTGAACTCACCAAGACACAAGGTAATCTCCTGCATTACAACTTATTGGGAGAATTTGCTGTAGCAGGTGAAGATGCCGGTCAATTCCGTTTGGAAGGTAATGGCGACTTGAACTTGAAATTGTTCGGCGACAGTGTCCGTCTAGACGTCAATGCCTATATCAAAAACTTAAATCCAATCTTCTACTATCGCAATTTCCACTCCAAGCACTATTGGTGGGACAACAGCGATTTGTCTAAGATTATGCGTACCCGTGTAGAAGGAAAGCTCAACTTCAAGCGTTTGGGAACGACCCTCCGTGCCGGTGTAGAAAACATCAAGAACTACACTTATTTGGACAATACCAGCTTGCCAATTACCAATAGTTCCGGAGAAATAACCTCTTTCAAGAACAATGCGGCAGTGAAACAACATAGCGGAAATATCCAGGTATTCACCGCCATGCTGCAACAGAAGCTGAAGTTCGGTATCTTGCACTTCGATGGCGAGGTAGTATACCAGAAGTCCAGCGAACAGTCTATTCTTCCTTTGCCGGAACTTTCTGCACATGGCAATCTGTACATTCATGCCGGATTGGTCAAGAACATCTTGCAAGTATCATTGGGAGCGGATGTCCGCTACTTCACCAAATACAATGCACCGGACTATTCACCGGTCATCGGTCAGTTCTATTTGCAGAATCCGGAAAACCAGATTGCTATTGGGGGACATCCAATGGTCAACATTTATGCCAACTTCCATTGGAAACGTACACGTATCTTCCTGATGATGTACAATGTCAACCAGAATTCAGGCAATTCACGTTATTTCTTGGCACCGCACTATCCCATCAGTCCTAGAATCCTGAAGCTAGGTATCTCATGGAACTTCTTTGACTAAAAGCAAAAAGTATGAACAAATATCTGAAATACGGAATCATGGGAGTCATTGCCGTTGCTTTATCAACGCTCCTCTTTACTCCCAAAGGACAGGAAGCTCCCGTCAGCTCCCTACGTGGTTACGAAGAGATTATCCAATCTTGTACGCTCCGGGCAGTAACCGAATACAATTCCATCAGCTATTTTGTCGAAGGTGATACGATAGATGGATTGCACTACGAACTGCTTCATGCATTTGCAAAGGAAAAAGGATTGGTAGCAGAAATCACTCCCGAGATGAGTATCGAAAAGCGAATGGAAGGACTCCAGAACGGCAACTTCGATATCTTGGCGAATAATGTATTGGTTAGCAGTGACCGCACCGACTCCATGCTCTATACCCATCCCATCCTTTTGAGCCGTCAATTGTTGATACAGCGGAAAGCTCAGGACGAGAATGACTCCATCTACATCAGTAGTTTGTTGGACTTGGCCAACAAGACCGTTCATGTGGTTGAAGGTTCACCTTCGGTATATCGCCTACAGCATTTAAGCAACGAAATCGGTGATACCATTTATATTAAAGAAATCGAGAAATACGGACAAGAACAACTATTGGCCTTGGTAGCCAATGGCGATATCGATTACGCCATTTGTGATGAAGGGATTGCCCAAGCATCCATCAACAACTTCCCTCAGTTGGACATTGAAAAAGCGATCAGCTTCTTGCAATTCTATTCGTGGGGAGTCTACTACCATAATACCATCCTTCTGGATAGCTTGAATGCTTGGCTCAATCGATACAAGCAGACTCGCGACTATCAGAAACTAATGAAGAAATATTCCACTAACCAACAGATGCCATGAATACATTGGAAAAAGTGAAATGGGGATTTATCGGTTGCGGGGAAGTAACCGAAAAGAAAAGCGGACCTGCATTCAGCATGATTCGCAATTCAGAAGTCGTAGCAGTCATGAGCCGTAAGGCCGAAAAGGCTGAATCATATGCCCAACGGAACAAGATTCCACGCTGGTATACCGATGCCCAACTGCTAATCGGTGATGAGGATGTGAATGCCGTTTATATCGCTACCCCTCCTTCCTCTCATGCTACCTTTGCCATCATGGCCATGAAAGCAGGCAAGCCTGTCTACATCGAGAAACCTATGGCAGCTACCTACGAGGATTGTGCCCGCATCAACCGAATCTCCCAAGAAACAGGGATACCTTGTTTCGTGGCCTACTATCGCCGTTATCTTCCGTATTTCCAGAAGGTGCGCGAAATGGTATTGAATGGCGAAATCGGAAATGTCATCAATGTACAGATTCGTTTTGCCCAACCGCCTCGCGATATGGACCATAGCAATACCAACCGACCATGGCGTGTACAAGCCAACATTGCCGGAGGTGGTTATTTCTACGATTTGGCTCCTCACCAACTGGACTTATTGCAAGACATGTTCGGTTGCATCCTCGAAGCCGAAGGATACAAGAGCAATCGAGGCCGTCTATACGATGCCGAAGATACCGTAAGTGCTTGTTTCAAGTTCGAATCCGGATTGCCCGGTTCCGGTTCATGGTGTTTTGTGGCACACGAATCGGCCAAGGAAGACCGTATCGAAATCATTGGCGATAAGGGTATGCTCAGCTTCTCGGTCTACACTTATGAGCCAATTATCCTGCACACTGAAAGAGGCGTGGAAACGTTCCAACCACAAAACCCACCTCATGTACAGCTTCCGTTGATTCAAGCAGTGGTTGAGCACTTGCAAGGAAAGAGCATCTGTACCTGTGACGGTTTGAGTGCCACCACCACCAATTGGGTGATGGACCGTATCTTGAACAAACTCTAACGATTTAATATGCATTGGTTTGCACGATTGCTTCTATTCTTTCTTCTCATTCTCTGCCCTATCATCATCCTAGCACAGAATGAGAAAAAAGATACAGTCGTGCAAGAACGAAGAGCCCTTCTAGCCTCCTTGGCAGGTGGGATGGTCAACTTGACCGACAACATTGCTACCATAGTCCGACACACCGGACGAAAGATACGAAACGAAGTGAAGGACTTCAATGCAATCGATACTAACTATATTTCTCCCAATAAATATAACCTGGCCTTCATGCTGGAACACAGCACATGGTACGAGCATTACCGATTGGGAAACAACAACCGAAACCATCCCAAACGATTAAGCTTTTCGCCTACTCTAGGTACAAAACTGGGTGTTTACTTCGGATGGCGATGGATATTCCTAGGCTATACGTTCGACATTGAAGACCTATTTGGGGACAATAAGGACAAACCCAAGAAGAAGGAAATGTCGCTCAATATTTATAGTTCGAAGTTTGGTGTGGATTTGTACTACCGAAAGACCGGCAGCGATTTCAAACTACGTTCGTATGAAGGATTCGATTTGAATGATCCCAGTTTGAAAGACATCCATTTCGATGGCTTGCAAAGCAGCATTAGGGGATTGAATGCGTATTGGATTTTCAATCATCGGAAATTCTCTTACCCAGCTGTCTATAGCCAGTCCACCAATCAACGTCGTAGTGCTGGTTCGTTTATGGCAGGATTCTCCTACTCACAGCACCGCATCTCATTTGATTATGAGAAACTACCTCCCGCCATCCTGGATAGGTTAAGTCCCAGCATGCAGTTCAGCCACATAAAATACTCCGATTATAGTTTGGGATTCGGCTATGGCTACAACTGGGTATTTGCCAAGAACTGGGTATCAAACTTATCGCTGCTTCCGGGCATTGGCTACAAGAAATCCAAAATCGATGACAACGATTTCAAGAACGAAAGTTGGATAAAGGATATCAATTTCGATTTGATTACCCGTGCAGGCATTGTCTACAACAACAGCAAATACTTTGTCGGTGCTTCGCTGGTGCTTCATACCTACGACTATCGTAAACCGAGCCTTTCAGTTACCAACTCGTTCGGCACCCTCCGTATTTATGCAGGCTTCAATTTCTGGCGTAGAAAACCTTCCAAACCCTAAAGTCTTCCTCTTTAAACATATTTAACTCCTCTTTATTTGCTTTATTACGATTCATTCGTAGATTTGCACTACAATCGTAATTCACTTATTCTATGGGCAAACTGACACAACGAAAGAAAGAAGTAATGCTCTATATATGGAATTTGGAATGTCATGTTTAAACTCCAATAAAAAACAAAACGCACAACCATGAAAAAGACAAAAACCATCATCGGTACATGTATCGGTTTGCTGCTGACTGCATGTGGTAGCAACAATCCCATGAATTCAGGCGAACTTCCTGTCATCAACATCGAAGCCGCCCTTCAGTCTCCACAAGAAATGTCGGTCTCCGATTTTGGAGACAAGATAACCTATGTCCCCTTGGAAACCTTGGACGAATCGTTGGTGAAGTTAGGTTCCAGTTCGAAAATGATTGTGACCAACGAATATATCCTTGTAGGTGAACTCAGTGCTCCTCTGCTATGCTTCGACCGGGCTACGGGAAAATTCCTCCGTAAAATCGGTAGTGTAGGTCAAGGTCCAGGAGAATACAGTGGTTCGACAGATATGGAAGTCGATGCCGAAGCCAAGCGTGTTTATTTCCGAGCCTCTCCTACCCAATACCACTGCTACGACTTCGAAGGCAAGTTCCTGAATACCATCACCCTTCCTGAAGACAATTTCATGATGGGCGGACATCATTTTGCCAATAACCAAGCGTATGCTTATTGCAATTTGGCGAATGCTGCAACAACTTGCCGAGCCTACGCTTACCAACTGCCCGAAGGAATCTGCACGGACTCATTGGTACTGAGCGAAAGAGTGGCCAAGAAGCAAAAGGCCGTTATGCCAGTCAGTGGTACCGAAGCATTCGGAGGCAGACTCTTTATGTGGGAATACGAGGATGGTACCTGGTCGGCAGGGAATCGGTTAAACAGCACTTATCAGAGCATGGACGGAAAACTCTATCATAAGGATTTGTTCTGCGATACCCTCTTCCAGATGAAAGGCTTGCATCGCGAAGCACCGATAGCAGCCTTCCACCTCGGAAACTATGGTGGCTACGGACGCTACGAAACAACCGGTGGCATGGAAGGGAAATACGTCCTTCCCCGTGTATTGTTCAATGGAGAACACATCTACTTCACTCTTTTCACTGGATTGTATGACATCCAAGGTCTCATCCGGAAAATCAAAGGTGAAGGCATCCGTCCAAGCATCGGCATCTACAACCTCCGCACCGGTGAAGTGAAGGTTCAGAAGGAAAAGATGTACCTCCAGCATCCCGACGAAGGTATGCCTAAGGCATGTATCTATACCCTCTCTACCGACGGACATTGGGTAGCCGTTTATCAAGCAGAAAAGCTTGTGGAAGCCCGCGAGAACATCCCGGCAGAGAATCAACCCGAATGGATGAAGAACCTGGAAGAGGATGACAATCCGGTGATTCTGATGATAAAGTAAGATAACGATATAATACGTATGAAAAATTAAACCTATCTATTTATGAAAACCATGAAAACAAATATCCTTTCCTTAACTCTCATCAGCCTTATAGGACTGACGGGAGCTTGCACCACCTCCAATCAAGAAAACACCGGAGGACTGAAAACCATCCATGTAGAAGTAGACAACATCCGCAACGATGTAAAGCTATCCGAATTTGCAGAAGCCCAAATAATCCCGCTTCCTACTTCGGATGACTTGCTCATCGGTAAAATCAAGAAAGTATGCGCCTCGGACAAGTCCATCTGCATTTCAGCAGAGAACACCATCTACCGATTCACCCGTTCGGGCGAATACCTCGGAAAAATAAGCAAACACGGAGAAGGCCCTGATGAATATACAAGCATCACAGACTTCATCATCACAGAAGACGACGAAGTAGCCATCTTCACACTAGGGAAACAGGCCTTGATGTTCTATTCTTGGGACAACCGGTTGAAGAAGAAAATCAAGCTTGACGTCTCGCCCAGTGCTAGAATTACCCGAATGGAGGACAAGCTTGTGATTAATAACGGCAACAAAATATCCAACACCAACAAGCATGTACTCATGTTCATCGATCTGAATTCAGGAGAAAAGACCAACGAACTGCTTCCTGTCGATGAATACAAAGCCAAGTACCTTTATAGCATCGAGAGCAACACCTTCACACCGGGCGAAAACGACACGACCTGTTACTTCTATACTTGGTTCAACGACACCATCTATCGGGTAACGCCTAACACCTGCCAACCGGAAGTAGCATTCGATTGGGATGGAAAGAATATCCCTACCGATTATTACCGGCATGATTACCCTAGTGTCGTACAATTCTTGGACGGTTTAACTGAAGGTCAAACTTTCGGGACCCACTTTCAGCTCAAGTCCGACAACTACCTGATGGTTCAATACGAGCAATGTCGGAAAGGCCATCAGACGGTTGTGATTCCCTCAAACGGAGGAGCACCTATCAATATGAAGGAAGCACACATCGATGAGTTGGGAGGCTTCCCATTGGACATGACTTGCAACGCTTATTATGACAACAAGTTCCCCACGGGATATAACGAAGCGTTCTTCGTCGTCCAGCCGATGGATATCCTCGACTACGTAGAAGAGCACGCTCCCGAATCGTTAGATGAAGTCAAGAAAAAAATCAAGCACACATCGGACGACCAGAATCCTGTGTTATTGGTCATAAACTTGAAATAAAAGTTGCGTCAGAAACAGATGAAGAGGGATTTTCAACACGCGGCCGCGAAATTATTTTTCGTGAAGGCGAATTTAAAAAACAAGAATATGAGAACAACATTATTCATCATCATTTGTACGCTTGCCATGAACCTGCAAGCCAAAATCGTAATTGACGAACGTAAGATTGAATCCGCTATCATCGAGGTTTTATACAAACGCATCAAAGTGACGGACACATTGCTCGTAGATACGGATTTCAAGACGGACTTCCTGACCCTTAGAGCGGGTAAGAACTCAAGTGCTTTTTATCATGCTAATTAAAAAACACATGATTCAATATCCGTAAGAAACTTTGAATATGCTATAGCAACATTCAAAGATAAAGAAGCCTTAAAACAAGTATCCTCCTATGAGGAAGAAGCCCTTTTCAAGAATTTCCCGAAAGGCAAAGTAACCAATCACACCCGACATTCTCTCTGTTCTTGGATATATGAAGAAGAATGGGAAAAACCTGTATGGGAAATCACAGACAGTACCTCTACCATTGGTGGATATGAATGTATGCTAGCCGTATCTGATTATCGGGGACGCCGTTGGTATGCTTGGTTTACACCGGAGATAGCTATATCCGAAGGACCTTGGAAACTATGCGGACTGCCCGGCTTGATACTCGAAGCACGCGATGAAAGGAATCATTACCAATATTCCGCCATGACCATCAAACTGAATCCGAATCGCGATGTGGAATATTTCAATTACTCCGATCGTTGGAAAACAGATAGAATCACCTCTTTAAAAGCTCATCGAAAATACCTTCAGGAGAATGTAAAGAATATGATTCTGGCTGCCGGTACCTACGGTATTGACCCGAAGAAAGTGAAACCGGACAAAGAGGACAAGTCGAAACCTCAACCACATAAGAATTATGATTTTGAAGAAACCGACTATCCACACGAACCGAAATTTGCATGGGAAGAATAATTTGTATCTTGACTTTCCTTTTGATGACTTGCTCCGCATTTGCTCAAAAGGAAGTGACCGGCCGTTTGACAGACAAACAGACCGGTGAAGCCCTTGTTGGTGCCAATGTCATGGTAAAGAATGCAGAGGGTAAATTAGTGAAGTTTGCCACTACCCGTGAAGACGGAACCTTCCTAATCAAACTCTCTGCATGGAGTAAGGGCATGACCATCCATGTTTCTATGGTAGGAATGAAAACCTATACCGCTCCCCTATCGGAAGAAATGAAGAAGTTGGACATCCGCATGGAGGAAGATACCCAAGAACTGAAAGAAGTGATTGTAAAAGCCGGTCGTATCCGTGAAAGTGGAGATACGGTGACTTATCGGGTGTCCGGTTTTGCACAGAAGCAAGACCGGAGCATCGGCGATGTACTTCAACGTATGCCGGGTATCGATGTGGCTTCCAACGGGAAGATACAATACCAAGGAGTTGACATTAATAAGTTCTACATTGAAGGAAGTGACTTGTTAGAGGGCAAATATGGCATTGCCACCAACGGTATTTCGCACGATGCCATTGGTGCTGTCGAAGTGCTGGAGAATCATCAGCCCATGCAAGTGCTGAGCGGACTTTCCTTCTCCGATCAGGCAGCCATCAACTTGAAGTTGAAAGACAAGGCGAAAGCCACTTGGTTATTGAACGGACATATCGGAGGGGGCTGGAGCAACCAACCGAAAGAAGGCCTGTGGAACGGTGAAGCTTTCCTGATGGCAGTCATGGCCAATTATCAGACCATAACCACGGTCAAGAGCAACAATACGGGAATGGACTTGCGTAACCAAGTCATCGATTTCTTGTCGGGAGGACGAGGCACGAACTTGGGTGATTACTTCTCCGTCCAACTTCCCTCTACTCCTAATCTGAGCAGGGACCGAACTACCTTCAACCGCTCCTGGATGCTTTCCAGCAGTCATTTATGGAAAGTCAAGAAAGGTGAAATGAAGGCTCAGATAGACTATTACAATCATCGGGCTACAGCTTCTTCGGCTTCTACTTCCACCTATTATTTGGATAATAGAGAAAAGATGATCCATGAAAGTCGGGAAGGAACGGAGCATGGTAAACAACTGACCGGGAAATTCATCATCGAAGCCAATGAGAAGACGCATTATCTGAACAATACCCTACAGACGGAATTGAATTGGGACGACATACGGACAAGCATGACTGGTACGCTTCCTAATTCACAATACGCCAAGATGCCGGATTATTATGTGGCCAACCGCCTTCAAGTCATCAAGCGGTTTGGAGGCAAGCACCTTGTCACCTTTAGTTCGGTCAATGAATGGGAATCGAAGCCTCAACGCCTGTCGGTGGAATATCCCGACGAGAGCCGTTTCTCGCAACGTATTTCCAACCATGCCTTCTACACCAACGAACGGGCTTCCTACGGATTCTATCTGAAAGGATTCAACCTGTCATTGGAGGGCGGCATTCAAGGATATTTGCGGGACATGGAAAGCAATTTGGAGGATGCTATCAATGGGAACACAATAGGTGATGTAACCACCAACTATCTATCCTTGTATGCATCGCCTAAGTTGGAATATGCTTTCAAGAAAGTGGAACTGACCTTGCAATATCCATTCAACTACACGCTTTATAAGTTCAATGGACGTATCGGAAATCAGTCTGAATATTTCCATTCCCCTTTGTTGAAAGTTCGTTGGAGTCCCAATCCCCGTTTCTCTGTAACAGTAACGGGAGGACTTGGACGCTCGCCCATGAGTTTACAAAACATTCATGATGAAGCAATTCTATCGGACTATCGCACCTTTACACAAGGCGTGGAAGATTTCTATACCAACTCACGCAAACAAGTCTCCGGAAGAGTGCAATATCGGGACACTCCACGTGGATTCTTTGCCAATGCCATACTGATAAAATCGTGGAGCAACACTCCTTATAAGACAACCCAGCATTTTGTGGACGACTTCATCTTCCATTCGTATGAAGCCTCCCCTTCCCGTTCGCAATCGTTGAACATCATGGGGAATGTCAACAAGACGTTGGACTTCATGCGTGGTTCTATCGCTGTGAATGGAGGTTATTCACGAATGGCAAACAACATGGTATCGGAGAATGTTCCGACCTTGTATCACAACACCACATGGAATCTTGGAGGGCGCATCAACGGAAGCCTATCAAACTATGTCTATTGGTCTTATAATATCAAGTATTCAAACTCCCAACTATCCATGAATCGGGAAGAGATGCAGAATCTTGACCGATACACCCACAGCTTCAGCCTAAACATCAGCCCGATAGATGTCCTCTCTTGGGAAACAGAAGGAGAATATTATCGGAATGAAGTAGCCGAGGGTAACTACAAGAACTTGTTTCTACTCGACACCAAACTGACTTGGCAAATCAGCAAACGCATGGAACTGATGGCATCCGTCAACAATCTGTTCAATCGGAAAGAATATACCTATACCACTTATAATAACCTCTCCTCTATCGAATCGACCCGATACTTGAGAGGACGAGAGTTTATGTTTACCATTTATCTCAAAAAGTAAGAGACATGAAAAGAAATGCATTTATCATCACCGGGGACTTATGTTATGATTCGTTAAAGTCTTAGGTGTATACAGTTTTGCTTCTGCATGTAAAGTTAGAAAGAGATAGATGCATTCTTAAATCCGTGTCACGGATTACATGATTTGTGTCACAGATTATATGATTCGTGACACGGATCGCTCAATCCGTGTCACAGATTTACTTATACATACTGAAGCATCGCCAAATACATACGGGAGTGTGATCCTTTACTCCTATATGTGCAGGCCGATGCTTCAGTGTGGAAGCGGTGAAAAACCTTCTATAAATGAATGTGTTGTAAAAGAAAAAATGTATCTTTGTTCATTAATAGATTAAAGCAAACAAGATGGATAAGCACAGGAAAGAATTTCACAAGTATGGTTTCATGACCATGATTGGGTGGAACATCTTATTGGTGATATTAGTCTTTATAGGCTCAGTGAGTAAACACATTTCACCTAACTATATTTTTGACGATGGTACAGGAGGTATTGGCATGACTATCTTCTTATTGTTATGGTCGCTCATTTGGTATGGCATCGGTTATAAATCAAGGAAAGATTATGTCTTGACCCGAAATATGTATAGGGAACAAGTCCCATCGTTGGAACAAAATCAGTTCGACAATGCATTTCGCTCTTACTACATTACCAAACAAGCCAAGCTTTTGTCGATAGTATTTGCCACTGCCATCCCTTGGTACATGATAGGATATGTTGATTTTCCGATGACGACAAAGGATGTAATCATTGTCGCTATCTTGGCATTCATTTCAGTATCCTGTTTCTATTTATCAAGAAAAGCATTAAACTTTAACTCCTAAATAAGGCTATGAAAATAAGAATTTATTGGATTTTATACCCGCTATATGTATTATTCGTATTTTGGGCTTTTAGATTTGAAATGGTAGAGAAGTATAGAACTTTCTTTGGTTCGTGCTTTCTTCTATTTCCTATTATTCTTGAACTAATAAGAAAACTTGAGAATAAGAATGGTAAAACAACAAAATCATGAGATGCATACTTCCACTCTCTTGCTGATGGCAACATGTCCCCAAAAGGAAGAAGCAGGCATTGTGGAAGCGGTGAAAAAGTGAAGAATGAAAACTTTGTAGATTATTCCTTTATTTAAAAGTAAAAGGCTATCTTTGCGTATAGAACAAAAAAACCCGGATTCATCACCAGCATCTAATATCTGGGAGAGGAACGACCGGGACTGCACTGCAAAGATACAATGTTTATGGAATATAACAAACCATTTTTTGAAAAAGTTTTCTCGAACAAGCGTATGGAACGTTATTTTCGACTATACGAAGATGAAAAGAAAGCCATTGACCACTATCAGTCAAATATTGAATTGGCCGAATCTTTTTATCCTTGCTTATCGGTATTTGAAGTGACGTTACGCAACGCTTTGAGTAGAGAATTGGAAACTATGACTGGACGTGAAGACTGGTACTCGATTTTTCCTACTACTCCAGGGCTTGTCAATCTGAATCGTTATATCACACAAGCCCAAAAGCAAATAATAAATCGCAAGGAAAATGTGACGCCTGCCAAAGTAATAGCAGAACTCACATTAGGATTTTGGGTTTCGCTATTGAATAGCGAATATGAACGTTTGCTATGGAAACATCTGCGTCGAGCCTTCCCATATATGCCTAAACATCTGCGTCAAAGAAAGAACGTTTCCGCACCGCTTAACTCATTCCGTACTTTTCGCAATAGAGTTTTTCACCATGAGTCTATCTGTTGGAATCTTCATCGTGTATCAGAAATACATGATAGTTTGTTCTTAATGTTGGAATGGATGAATAAGGATTTGCCTTTATGGCTGAAAACCATTGACAGATTTGAGGATACTAAGAAACGTATTTGTTTACGTATGAATTGGAATAATGAATAATAGTACCATGAAACACCTACTCCCTCTCCTGACAGTTCTCTTGCTGATGGCGGGATGCAGTACATCTCCACATAAGGATAACGATTGTCTTCCTGAAATCAAGGTGAACCAAACACCAGACAAAAAGGAAATCACATTCCAAGAGATAGCCGAAAATATTAGTTATTTTCCTTTGGAAACCAACGATTCCATGTTGCTCCGTGGTGTATTCCTTTCCATTTGCAACGAAGGTATAGCCGTGATGCACCAAGTGGACGGACAAGTTTTCCTATTCGATGGTAAAGGAAAAGCCAGAGGAAGCATTTCACGGAAAGGTGGAGGTCCCGAAGAATATGTCGGGATGCAACAGGCCGTAGTGGATTGGAAACGGAACGAACTCTTTGTTCTCGACTATAAGCCGCATGTCAAGGTATATGATTTGAGCGGGAACTATAAACGCACCTTACCCGTGCCTATCAAGGTGCGCGATAGAGAAATGTATCCGTACTCCGATTCACATTTAGTGCTTTTCAAGGAAGTACCCGACACAGAAATCGGACAAGCAGATAAAGACTTTGCGCCCTATCAGCCCATTATCTTATTGGAGAAAACTACAGGCGAAACAACCACATTACCATACACAAAAACGTCTAATGTAAGCATCCGCCTATCAAGCGGTTGGGTAAACAACAATGCAATCTATGCATCGGGAAGAAACATTTATCTGTCGGATGTATCCTCAGACACCATTTATCAGCTCCATCCGTCTGGCCATACAATAGAGCCTAAGATAGTTCGTACTCCCTCTGTCAACTCTATGGATGGCGAACGCTTCCTTCTCAACTTGGAAGGAAGTAGCAACCGATACGGATTTTTCCGTAGGACGAACAAAGAAATAAAAGGGAAAGCAGCTCAAAGCATGCAGGAATGGATGTACGATTATCAAACAGGAAAAACGTTTCAGCCTATATTCAAGAACCAAGATGCTCCTTCGATGAAACTGGATGCACACACCTTGATTCATTGCCACGGAGAAGACAATTGCCTTTATGTGAAGCTAGAAGCCTTCGAGCTAATAGAAGCATTAGAAAATGGTGAACTGAATGGCGAACTTCAAACTATCGCTCAAGAATTAGTGGAAGATGACAATCCGGTACTGATGGTTGTGAAACTGTAATATGTCCACAAGACATCTATCCGCAAGAAGAGCGGGGCAGAAGAAGGAGCGGATATTGTGGAAGCGGTGAAAGAAGAATAAGCGCATGTTTGGTCAAGACTTGACCAAACATGTCATTCAGCACAAGAGAAAACACCAGTTTTCAGTCAATCAAACAAGGGAAATCGCTTCTTTTGGTCAAGACTTGACCAAGTTTCTTTTTGGTAATAATATACTTGATGACACTTTAACTTCCCCCTTGTGAAGGGGGCTAGGGGGATGTTCCGTCCGCATGGTATCACATGTCCTATGGAACATCCCCCTGCCCTCCTTCATAAGGGGGAGACAAAACTTTTGTGTCAACAAATATATTGTTTCCTTCTTTTTTTATTTGACTTGAACTGAAAAAAGTTGTCACTATACAGGGCATAAAAAGTATAGTGCAATGCAAGAAAAGATTAAGACGCGATGGGTCTGGAATGAGAAACTGTCGAGTAAGTAGAGGGAGTTTCACCCTCTACTTACTCGACAAATCTGAAGGTGCTTTTATTCTTGTCCATTAGAAACGTGCTCCTAAAGTAAACACTACCTGATGACGGTTATTGTCTACCTTCGTAGCCGGCAAGTCGATATCATCAAACGCATAGAAATCGGACTTGTAGGCATCGTACTTGTATGCCAAGTCAGCATAGACCACATTACCTCGATAACCCATACCAAATGTCAAAGTATTCTTATCCTTGGTATTGTTGAAGTCAGTGCTGGTACGATAAGCGGCCAATGCACTGTAAGCATCATCGGAAAAGGCTGCCGAAGTATAGTTATAACCGGCACGAACACTGAACTGAGGAGCCAAACGTGCTTCCATACCAATACGGAAAGTATGCACACCCTTCAAGAAAGCTTCTACGCTCGGTTGGTCGCCCAATTCATAACCGTCAATGTCTTCCAACTTGGAAGATCCATAATCGGCATATTCGTATTCTGCTCCTAAAGCAACCAAACCACCCAAGGTAGTACCTGCACTGACATTGAACTTCCAAGGAGTGATCATGCGATAATCATAGCTCAAATAATTGTAATCCAAATTATCACTCAATGTTTGGCTATATGGAGATTCGTATGCCAAGATATCCGATGACAAACTAGCATTATAGCTTTCGGTCAATTCATACCAGGTTGGAGTATGAATAGCCAAGCCCAAGCGGAACGGAGAATCTTCAATCGGGCGGAAAATTACACCCAACTTCAAATCCACGCCTGTACCTTCCAAACCATAATAGTTTTCCAAGGTATAACCACCATTCTCTTCACCATAATCATCATTCAATTCTTCAGTATACGAAGAATATCGGTCATACTGTACATCATAAATGCCCAAGGTTGCTCCAATATAAACACGGTCTTCGATATTGAAAGCTACATTGAAGTCATACTGATTGATACCGCCTTTCTCCTGGCTATAAAAGTTATTACTATAACCGTCCCAGCCCATAACAGCACCGTCAAAATAATCTATCACACCAGTCGTTGCTCCCAAAACGCCCAATACCGGATACTTGTTCCAATACTCACGATACGGATTCTGTGCATCCAAAATATTATCGAAAACCGCTGATGAGTTCACACCCCAATTGTCCATTTCCTGAGCCAACTGCCAACTCTGAGAAAAGCCGTCCAATTGTCCGCCCATACCGAACAAACGATTGAAGTTCTTGCTCTTGTGATAATTGAAACCAAAGTTCACATAACGCAATGAAGTGGTATTACCAATCTTATGCGTATATACGAAACCTATTTGGTCGAAGGAAGCACGGGTCTTGTCTTCCTTCATACTAGTGCCATTAAAAGCACTTTCGGTTGTCGTATTATTGAATCCAAAGGATGCTGAGAAATCGTTACTACGGAAGATACCGATACCGGCCGGATTGGAACTCATCACCGAAATATCGCCTCCTAAGGCACCCATAGCACCACCCATACCCACATAGCGGGCAGTTCCATTCAAGTCATTGCCCAACAAACGTTCGGCATCGTAAGCATTTTGTGCATTGACAGCCATGGCACATACCAAGCCACATACTGCCATCATTCCTTTCTTTATCATAATTTCAGTTTTTGTTGTTCTTAATTATCTTCTACCGCCACCGCTGCGACTGCCGCCGCCACCAGATGAACGGGAACTGCCACCGCCACTGTACGACGAACGTGAGCTACTGCTACTACCACTGGAATAGCTGCTGCGTGATGAAGAAGAGCGGCTACTGCTATTGTTATAAGAAGAACGATTGTTATTCGAACTTCTGGACGATGAATTGCTGCGGTATGCACCTCGTTCTGCTGCTCCACCCTTGCGTTGATAAGAAGAACCGGAACGATTCACCGTACTACGAGTGCTGCTCTGACGATCGTAGGACGAACTCTTGCCCTGTACCGGACGAGTGTATACATTGTTGGAACGACCGGCTGTACCTTCCTTCACTGTCGAATTGTTGCGTCCTCTCACGGCTGAACGCTGTGGACGAACCGATGAAGAGCCATCTTTAGCCGTTACCACACGACCAGTGCTTCTGACTGTATTGCCATTGCGATTATTGTTCTGACGAACACCGTTCACATAACTGTCTCTACTATTGCGGTTGCTGGAAGCAGACACTCTACGGCTGCTGGAAGCACCGGTTGTTGCATAATTCGCACGATAATTATTGGTATATCGTCCACTATGGATACCCGGATAACGGGCGCTGGAACCATTCCAACCATGACCACCTCCCCAGTAGCCACCTACACCACCCCATGCATAGTGCGGATGATGGTGATGTCCCGGATGCCAATGATGATGGTGATGATAATGAGGCCAGCCACCCCAATAGCCGCCATACCAATAACCCGGACCATACCAACTGTTGTAATACCAAGACGAACGCCAACCCCAAGAGTAGTTGAAGCGCCAGTCCCACCACAAGCGGTTGGAATAGGTAGGGAATGCATAGGCATAAAGTCCATCATCGAATACGTTCCATTCCCAAGAAGGAAGGGCATAAACCACTTCCCAATAAAGCGGACTGCTCACCGGAATGGCATATCGCGGATTGCGGAAACGGACGATACGCATGGCATATTCATAGTCACTCTGCGAACCTTCGAAACCATTCACCCATTCCCCACGTTCATTATACGGCTTTTCCTCAATATACAAGGTATCGTTTTCCATAGTGAACGTATTGTCACGGGAAGTGTAACGGCGGTTGTATTCATCCACATCACGCAAATCACCGTTCGCATCCTTTACCACTACCGTAGAACCCGGAGAAGCATACACCGTAGTCGGTGCCTGATCCTTTTCAATGACTACCTTGGCCGGTGTGCCACTCGTCACCTTCTTTTCAGTCTTCTTCTTGGGAATGAAATAAAGGTCGTCATTCGACTGTGCCGCAAGCAAGAAAGGCAAGCAGGTCATCAACAGCGAAACTAAAACAAACTTTTTCATACTCATATTCCTCATTTTAATTGTTTATCTTCTTTTTCTGGTACAAAAGTAATAAAGTAAAAACAGATAAAAGGGGGGAAATCCCTATTATTTAGTAGGGATTTCCCTATTTCTGATAAAATCCCTATCTTTGTCCTCAAACCAAACAGAAAACAAAAATATGAAATATTTTGAAGTTACGTTCACAACAACGCCTTGCAATGAAACGGTAAACGACGTGGTTTCGGCATTGGCAGGCGAAATCGGATTCGAAAGTTTTGTAGAATGGGAAAACGGTGTGCAGGCTTATGTACAACAATCCTTGTTCGATGAAGAGGCCTTGAAGGACATGGTAGCCAACTTTCCTCTTCCTGACACTCAGATAACCTACGAAATTAAGGAGGCGGAAGACAAGGACTGGAACGAAGAATGGGAAAAGAACTTCTTCCAACCAATTGTAATCGGCGACCGTTGCTGCATCCATAGCACCTTCCACAAGGACACTCCGAAGACAGAATACGAAATCCTCATCAATCCGCAAATGGCTTTCGGCACCGGACACCATGAAACGACCAGCTCCATCATCTGTGAATTGCTGGATGCCGACTTGCAGGGAAAGTCCGTACTCGATATGGGTTGCGGCACTTCCATCCTCGCCATCCTCGCTTCCATGCGTGGAGCCAACCCTGTCACCGCCATCGACATCGACGATTGGTGTGTGAACAATTCCCGCGACAACATCGAGTTGAACGATATCCACAACATCACCGTCGAACTAGGCGATGCAGCCTTATTGGAAGACCGTGAAGCATTCGATGTTATCATTGCCAACATCAACCGCAACATCCTGTTGGCAGACATGGACCGCTATGCGGCTTGCATGCATCCGGGTTCTGAACTCTTCATGAGCGGATTCTATGTACAAGACATCCCGGCTATCCGCGAAAAGGCAGAAAGCCTGGGCATGACCTTTGTCCATCATCGGGAAAAGAACAATTGGGCTGCTGTTAAATTTGTGATGTAAAAAGCAAAAACAGAATGACGTACAATCATAAGGGCACCGAAGAATAAACCTCCGGTGCCTTTTTTCATATCCTACCAGTTCCAATACTCATCCTCGGCTTTGAACCATTCCTCCAAGCCTTCCTTGTTCTCCGGAAAAGCCAACAAATATCCTTGATAAATGGCTTTCGTATGCACCCTCGCCGTAGGAATACCACACTCCACGCTCGTCATGGCGGTCAGCAACTTGCTCAACCGGTAGTAGCTGTCCGGATTATCGGGTGGAAGCAAGTTTTCTTTTCCTCCCAAAGCACTCAGTTGAAGCACTTTCCGTATGTATGCCTCCGTAGCATTTCCGTCGCTTGGTGGCGCCCATCGATAGATGATGTTCCGTACGGTAAATCCTTTCCCTTGCGAAGCAAAGCGGTCGTAATAGCTTTGAAGGATTTTCCAGGCTGCCCGATAGCCGTATGCCAGGCTCTTGAACTGTACAAAACTATTGTCGGTTTGTTCTTGGCTGGCTCCTTCCCACCGGTCGGC
>SUXY01000025.1 GCA_015060705.1 Bacteroides sp.
CTTTACGGTTCACGTGCAGGTAATGGTGTAATCTTGATTACTACTAAGAAGGGTCGTGAAAATCCAGGTTTGGGTATCACTATCTCTGCATCAGTTTCTGTAGAAGACGTATTCATGAAGCCAGACCGTCAGAACATCTTCGGTCAAGGTTCTAACGGTGTATACGAACCACAATCAGGTTCTAGCTGGGGTCCTAAGATTGCCGGTCAGACTGTAAAGAACTGGAACAATGAAGATGAAAAGTTGACTTACTACGATAACGTGAAGAACTTCTTCGACACTGGTGTCAACATGACTGAAAATATCTCATTCGCTCAGCAATTCGGTAAGACTGCTGTCTATACATCTGTAACTCGTTTGGACGACCACTCTAAGATTCCTGGTGCAGAATATAGCCGTACTAACATGATGGTTCGTGCTTCTTCTACATTCGGTAAGGATGACCGTTGGAGCTTGGACGCTAAGGTTCAGTACATCTTGTCAGATGCCAAGAACCGTCCTTTGTCAGGTGCTAATGATAACAACTACTTCCTCACTATGTTCTCTATGCCTTCTACAATGGACATCACTCGCTTCCAACAAGCAGTTGACCCAACTACAGGTAAGATGTTCTGGTGGCAGAAGGGTAGCGGTTTGAACCCATACTGGGGTGCTGACTACAACACTAACCAAGACGTTCGTAACCGTTTCTTGTTGAACGGTTCTGTTAAGTACAAGTTCACAGACTGGTTGAACGCTGAAATCAAGGCCGGTAGCGATATGTACTATACTGAAACAGAATCTAAGTTGTATGCTGGTAGCCCGTTGTCAACTAACGGCCGTTACAGCACAGGCGAACAGAAGTTCTTCGAAAACAACTTCAGCTTCTTGATTACAGCTCAGAAGGACCGCTTCTTGGGTGATTGGGGTGGTACTGCTACTATCGGTGGTAACATGATGGAACGCAAGTCTACAGGTGTTTCTGCTAGCTTGGGTACTATGATTGTTCCTGACTGGTTCTGGTTGAGCAACGGTAACAAGGCTGATATCAGTGTAGGTCAGACTTACAACCGCAAGAAGATCAACTCGCTCTACGGTACATTCGGTGTAAACTATGACGGTTGGGCATTCTTGGATATCACAGCTCGTAACGACTGGTCTTCTTCTTTGAGCAAGGAAAACCGTTCATTCTTCTACCCATCAGTAAGTGCATCATGGGTAATCAGCGATATGATCAACAACCGTGGTAAGGGTATGCCGGAATGGTTCACTTACGCTAAGGCTCGTGTATCTTATGCTGAAGTAGGTAACGACATGGATCCATACCAATTGTACAATGCATATTCTATCGGTTCTGAAGGTAACACAGGTGGTGTAACTGCCGGTCCTTCTTCTTCTACTCTCTATAACGAAGACGTACGTTCTGAGTTGATCAAGTCTTGGGAAGTAGGTGCTGAAGTTCGTTTCTTCAACAACCGTTTGGGCTTGGACTTCACATGGTATAAGTCTAACGCAACTCGTCAGCTCTTGAACCTCCCGATGAACTCATTGTCAGGTTACGGTGCTATGAAGATTAATGCCGGTGACATCCAGAACCAAGGTATCGAAATCATGTTGAACGCAACTCCTATCCAAACTAAGGACTTCACTTGGGATATGATGTTGAACTTCTCTAAGAACGAAAACAAGATTATCGAATTGGCAGAAGGCGTTAAGCAATATCAGTTGGGTGGTTATGACAACTTGAAGATTTATGCTCAAGCTGGTGGTAACTACGGTGAAATCTGGGGTACTAAGTTCCAACGTGTACAGGAAGGTCCTCACGCAGGTAAGTTGTTGTTGAGCTCTGCTGGTTTGCCACAGGGTACTTCTACAGCTGAAAAGATTGGTGACCAGCAGGCAGACTGCTTGTTAGGTTTCACTAACACATTCAGATATAAGAACTTCTCTTTGAGCTTCTTGATCGACGGTCGCTTCGGTGGTGACATGTTCTCTGGTACAAACCGTTTGTTGCAAGGCAATGGTGTTGCAGCATGTACAGTAGTTGACGGTGACCGTAAGCCGTTCGTAGTAGACGGTGTTATCGCTGACGGTAACGGTGGCTACACTCAGAGCACAGTAGAAGTAACTCCGGAACAGTATTGGGGTGCTATCGCTTCTTCAAGCGGTAACTTGGGTATCGGTGAAGCTAACTTGTACAGCGCAACCAACATCCGTTTGCGTAACGTATCTTTGAACTATGCATTCCCGAAGAAGATGTTGGAAAAGACTCCGTTCCAGCAAGTGAAGTTGGGTCTTTCTTGCAACAATGTATGGATGATTCACAGCAACATGAACGGTGTAGACCCTGAATCAGTATTTGCTACCAGCACCAATGCAACTGGTTTCGAAAATGCTGCATCACCGACATCTCGTTCATTCTTGTTTAACGTAACACTTGGTTTCTAATCCCTTTAACAATTGAAAACAATGAAAAAGTATAATAAATTATTCTTCACTTTGGCAATGGGTGCCGCTTTGATGGCAGGTACTACCTCTTGCGACGATTTTGAAGAAATCAACATCAGCCCGTCTGTAGCGGGTGAAGAAGTTGTGAAGCCATACTATGCTTTGAACAACTCCATCATCGGTGCACAGCAGTCACCGCACGAAGCTGAACGTATTGTGGTTTACAACTGGGCATCTGCAGCTCGTATCTCTGGTGAAAACAGTACATTCTTGAGCAATGGTCGTTACAGCGACAGCTACAATCACGACTACCATAACTCATACATCTCTGACTGGATCAAGAAGGCTACTTTGGCTATCACTTTGGCTGACAACAAGGCTGAAGACATGACTAGCGAACATGACAAGAACTTCAACCAGAACATCAAGTCATTCGCTCGTATCTGGAGAGCTGTGATGATTTCTGAATATTCAGATAACTTCGGTCCTTATCCAATCGCTGCATTCCAGGGTACAAATCCTGAATTCAACAGTGTAAAGGATGTATACTACTTCTTGTTGGATGAATTGAAGGCTGCTGTAGCTGATATCGTTTTGACAGAAGAACCGACTGCTGATGAAGCTAAGAGTGACCCTATCTTCGGTTACAACGCTCAGAAGTGGGCTAAGTATGGTAACAGTCTCCGTTTGCGTTTGGCTATGCGCTTGTCTGAAGTAGACGGTGCTAAGGCTAAGAGCGAATTCGAAGCTGTAGACAAGAGCATGTTGATTACTACAATGGACGACATCGCTCAAGTGAAGGAATACAACCAGTGGAATGCTTGGGCAGGTGTATATTCTCGTTCTTGGAACATCATCTCATTGCCTTCTACAATGTCTAACATCCTCGTAGGTTTGGGTGGTGTATCTGTAGCAGAACAACGTCCTGATTTGGCTCAGTACACTAAGCCAATGGACTACTTGGGCTTGCAGTTCGCTGACCACTATGCTGACAAGACAGACAACCCGACTAAGGGCTTCTGGATTGACGGTATTCCTGAAAACCTCGACCCGCGTGCATTGAGAATTTATTGTATCCCTGGTGACAAGGCTGCTGACAACTTCAGAGACTATGGTTCATCAGACATCAAGAACACTACTCAGCCTTTGAACGATGCTGACGGAGAAAAGATTTTGGATCTCCAAGGTCAGTTCACATGGAACTACTACCCAGCAGGTTCTCGTGGTGCTTGGTCTCCTAAGTTCGCTAAGAACTACGCTGTAGGTAGCTGGTATGACACTATGCTTCCTGTATTGTGTAAGACATATGGTGGTGACTCAGAAGGTTCACGCGTATGGTTCGGTCCATGGGAAACTCACTTCTTGTTGGCAGAAGCTGCTTTGTACGGTTGGAATGCCGGTACAACTGCTAAGGCTGCTTACGAACAGGGTATCCGCACTAGCTTCGAAAACTTCGGTGTTAGCCAGTATGTAGACGCTTACTTGGCTTCTGAAGACTACAACCGTGTAGGTGTATCTGTAGCATTCGACCACCAAGTTGAACCAGCTAACTTCACTGCTAACTATGTAAATGGTTATACTAATGAAGCTGGTACTATGACTTATGAATATCCTAACGCAAGCAAGGCTTTGTATAAGGGTGGTAAGTTGAACGATGCTTTGGCTAAGATCATCACTCAGAAGTATATCGCACAGACTCCGTACGGTGTATTGGAAATGTGGAACGACCGTCGTCGTCTTGGTTTGCCTTGGTTCGATCTTCCTAACAATGAAACTTCATTCGTTGGTGCAGATATGGAAAATACTTGGACAGCCAATACTTACTTGGAAGGCCAGAACGTGAAGGTATTCCCACAACGTTTGCGTTACCCATCAAGCTTGCAGAATGCTGACCCTACAGGTTATGCGAAGGCAATCGAACTCTTGGGTGGTGCTGACAATACTTTGACTCCGCTTTGGTGGGCTATTCATTAATTGAATCCTTAAACTTATAAATAGCGAGGGTGCTCTGATGAGCATCCTCGTTTTTTTTATGTTTAATCATTTATTGTTTTCTTCGTTTTTTGTTGTATTTTTGTGGAATTATCATCAACATGTGAACCAGTGAAAATAGCTGTTGAGTTTTTGTTGAAATTGCATTGTGAAGGTTCATTAAGGTTCAGTAAATGGGTGTTTGATCTATAAAAGGATATTTTAAATATTATGATAATTAAGCTATGACAAAGAAAACATTTTTACTTACAGCTTTCTTGGCTTTTGGCTTGTTGGTTTCCGCTCAGGAATCCAATGGTTATTATTTCAAGGATTTTACTCCGGGAAGAGTCATCTTGAAGAACAAGCAGTTTGCCCGTGGCAAATTTAATTATGATTTTGTGAATCACCAGATGCATTTCCTGAATGGTAAGACCGATATGATAGTAGAGAATCTGGAAGACATCGATACGGTTATCATAGACAAGACCCGTTTCATTCCCCTTGAAGGACGCTTTTTGGAAGTGATGAAGGGAAAGAAATCGGTGGTGCTGATTGAAAAGGAAGTCAAGACCCGTGAGCGAGGTAAGGAAGGTGCCATGGGATTGGCTACTCAAGGTAGTGTGCAAGCCATTGATGTTAATGCCCGTTTTCAACGTGTAAACGGGGAAAACAAGATGGATTTAACAATCTACAAAGAAGAAATCGAAAATGTTTATTTCATTTTCCATAAGAGAGATTGGGAATCGTTCCGTAATCAAGCTACCTTCGTGAAGCTTTTCCCCAAAAAGAAGCAGGAAGGCGTGAAAGAAACAATCAAGGCATTGGATATTGACTTCGACAAGCCGGAGGATGTATTGCGCCTATTGGATGCTTTGGAATAATCATATAATAAATAGGTGGATGTGTCATGAACACATCCACCTATTATAATAATAAGGTATAAGAAGATTTTAGTTCTTCATTTTGAATACCAACGTACCACCCTTCACGATGTCTTCGTGAGTGATGTAGTTCTTGGTATAAGGCTCGCCATTCAAGGTGATGCTTTCTACATATTTGTTTTCATCCGAAATACCTTCTGCAATCACGGTGAAAGTCTTTCCGTCTGCCAAGTTGAGGACAATCTTCGGCAATTGAGGAGCACCGAATACATAGTTGCCGCTAACCGGGTCTACCGGGTAGAAGCCCATAGCCGAGAACATGTACCAAGCTGACATCTGGCCGCAGTCGTCGTTACCGCAAAGACCATCCGGTTCCGGACGATACTGAGTATCGAATATCTGACGAATCAATTCTTGTGTACGTTCTGGACGACCTGCCATAGCGTAGAGATAAGTTACGTGATGGCTAGGTTCATTACCATGTGCATACTGGCCAATCAAACCGGTTACGTCGGCTTGTGTAGTCTTCAATTCAACGGTAAATACAGAGTCCAACTTGTTCAGGAAGGCTTCTTCGCCACCGAAGAGGGCAATCAATCCTGGAACATCGTGTTGTACATGCCAGGTATATTGCCATGCATTGCCTTCTGTATAGTCGCCACCCTTGCTTTCCGCATGAGCCACTTCGCTTGGGTCGAACGGAGTTTTCCAAGTACCGTTGGCATTACGTGGACGCATGAATTGTGTCTGCGTATCGAACAAGTTCTTGTAGAAGTCGGCGCGCTTGCTGAAGTAAGCAGCATCTTCTTCTTTACCCATTCGCTTGGCCATATCGGCGGCTGCATAGTCATCGTAAATAGATTCCAATGTCGAAGATACCGATTCCACTTCTGTCAAGTCGGTTGGGAAATAACCGTGCTTCATGTAGTTTTCCCAATTGGACTTATGTGGATGCGAAACGGTCTGTGTACGCTTCACCATATTGAATGCCCGTTCGGCATCGAATCCGCGGAAGCCCTTTCGGTATGCTTCGGCGATAACAGATACACCGTGGTTGGCAATCATGGTGTATGTTTCCTTACCCCACAATCCCCAAATAGGCAAGAAACCTTGGGCTTCGCCTTGTTCTACCAATGAAGTCACAAAACCGTCGACCTTTTCTGGTACCATCAACGTATAGAACGGATGAGCGGCGCGATAAGTATCCCACAAAGAGAAAGTGGAATAGAAGGCATCGCCGCCGGTCTTTACGATTTCGTCCTTGGCATTACGGTACATGCCGTCTACGTCTGAAATCTGGTTCGGCTGGATGAGGGCGTGATAGAAGCTGGTATAGTAATTGGCCTTTTGGGCATCTGTACCAGTCACGTCTATGCGCTTCAGGTAGTTGTTCCAGCTGTCCTTGGCTGCTTGGCGTGTCGCTTCAAAGTCCCATCCCGGCAATTCGGTATCCATGTTCTTCTTGGCACCTTCTACGCTGGTGGTAGAAAGGGCAATCTTGGTCAACAATTCATCGCCCGGTTCCATGTCGAAGCAAGCAACAATACGTTGTCCCTTTTCGGTTTCAGCCATCGGCAAGTTGATTTGACCGGTAGTAGGGCGGTTGAACTTCAATACGAAGAAGTAATCCTGGTTCACCCATACGCTGTTACGTACATGGCCGCTCAAGGTCTGTTCGTCTTCCCACTTTACTTCGCAGAGGCTTACTTGTGAGTGATATTGTGCTTCATTCCAAGTTGGACCATGTTGCAAGTCGATAAGTACAGAAGCTGAATCGGCTGTATGATAAGTATAACGATGGAGGGCTACACGTGGAGAAGCAGTCAATTCCGCTTTTACGTTCGGTTCTTCCAGTTCTACACTATAGTATCCTGGTGTAGCTGATTCCTGGTCCTTGGAGAAACGGCTGCGATATCCGTCCCATGCGCGGGTACGTTCGCCGGTAGCAGGCATTACGAGTACGTCACCGAGGTCCATACAACCTGTACCGTTCAAGTGAGTTTGGGTAAAGCCCCAAATGATAGAGTCGTTGTTGACATACTCCGAGCAGTATCTCCAACCCACAGCTCCCGTTACCGGGCTGGTTTGAATCATACCGAATGGAGTGGTGGCGCCAGGGAACGTGTGTCCGTTGTCGGCTGCACCGATGAATGGATTCACATATTGTGTGTAATCCATGGGTGCTGCATTGGTCTGTGTCTTGTTGCTACAGCTGGCAAATACACCGGCCAATGCAAGTGAGCATAAGAATGCGGTTTTCTTCATTGTTTGTTTTATGGTTTTAATGATAGTTTTTTATGTAATGTCATTCAGATCGAAGCGAAGACGGGTTGTTGAGCAAAGCGAAAAATCTCGGTAACATCCACTTTGTGCTTCCGAGATCCTTCCTCCCTTCGGTCGTCTGGATGACAAGGGATGTTTTAATAAAGTAAAGTACCAGCCAGGCACCAGTAGCTGTTGCTGCCACCTTCTGGAGCACCTTGTGGAATTTCCACGGTAATGGTATGTTCACCTGCTTCGAGGTCGCCCAAGTAGATGTATTCCGGATTGGTTACAGTACCCGGACACCAGTTGGAACGGCTCAAGTCTGAAGAGCTCAAACCATTGGAGAAGTTACCAGAGCAAGGATTCCAGTTACGGTATGTACCGCAGTCGTCACGCCAAGGAACGAAGGAAATCACCTTGTCGCCGTTCAAGTAGATGGTGTTCGGCTTTTGGTTGAATTCGTCACCATTGCCCCAACCGCCATGACCGGTAGTAGTGAAGTAGAGAACGGCATTCTTTACCAGTTCCTTCAATGTGAACTTCGCGTTCAACTTGTCGTTCAACATGAAGAGAGGATAAGGTTGACCGGCTTGTTCCAAATAGTTCACGGTATTGAACAAAGGCATTACCTTGTACATACGACGGTTTTCGTCTGGGTAATACTTCATCTTCAAAGTAATCTTGTGGCCCTTGGCATCCCAGTTGCCAATATAAGCGCCAATCCATACTTCGCCTTGCAGACGGTCTGCTAAAGCTGTTACTTCGGTCTTGTAAAGAACAGAATCCGACCATTCTTGGCCTGGCACAATGTTGTGGTTGTATTGGCGTACACCGAAGCCGGTGAAGAAACGCATCAATTCCAACGGAGTGCTGTAATCAGGAGTAGAAACCAAACCATGATAGTTATCATTGCCGGAAGTAAAGTGAGGAACACTCTTGAGGTCCTTCAAGGCATCGAGGAACGATTGCTTCTTGTCAGTTGGGATAACGAATACCGAACCGGTACGGTCGTAAGCATCACCATCCGACCATTGGATCAATTCTACAAAGATACTACGGTCCTTCACGTATTCAGGAAGCTTTACCTTCTTCATCAGGATAGTACCACCGCCAACGTTATAAGAAATGCCGTCTTCCAACTTTTCCGGGAACTTAGCACCGTTGAAGCATACGTTTTCTTCATTGAATACAGGAACAGTAATTACGTTGCTATGGTTAATCTTGTACTGATACACTTCGGCAATCATCTTGGTACCCCAAGAAGTCGGGAGCAAGGATTGTGTTTCCTTGACCGGAGTGATAGCTGTAGCTTCTTGTACAGTGTCACCATTGCGGACTACGCGGAGAACCAAACCGTTAGGTACACCCATGTTCGGTTGTGGAGTACCACGGAAAGCGATGTCGTTGGTATACCAAATTTCGATGGTATTCGAGCGAACCGATGTACGGACTACTGTACAGTTCAAGCCCAAATACTTTTCTTGACCGATTACTTTCAAATCCTTGTCCATTTCGTATGCAGTAGCCGAAGAAATGATTTCACCGCTAGGAAGTTCTGCCCAACGATAGTATTCATTGGCTGCATAATCCATGTAACTCTTGGTTACAGGAAGTTTATAGTCAGGACGTCCGTCGTTTGCCGGTTTTGGATCGATTTTAGGCATGACGCTTTCCAATGCAACATGATCACCGCATACCTTCATAATCATTTCACCCGGACGAACCTTGCCTTTGTAACTAGATTGATAAGTTACTTCGATGCCTTTCGCTTTCTTGAATTTCTTAGGAGATACTTGTGCGTAAACCGATGTGGCGAAGATGCACAGAGCCACCATCCAAATGCTTTTCTGTAGGAAATTTTTCATAGGTTTTAAAGATTAATTAATCATTCTGTAAAGATACGTGTTTTTCGTGGATTATACATAAAAAATGCTTGAATGTTTTTTTTATCGCTTTCTTTCTTACAATTTGGTTTAATTCTTCTATCTTTGCGAATCTAAAAGAATGAGAGAATGAAATATCAGTTTACAAAGATTGCGGTAAAAGTAGGAAGTAACGTGCTGACTCGTCGGGACGGGACCTTGGATGTGACCCGGATGTCTGCCTTGGTAGACCAAATAGCGGAACTTTATAAAGCTGGTATTGAGGTGATTCTGGTTTCTTCGGGGGCTGTCGCTTCTGGAAGAAGTGAAATCAAGCCTTCCAAGAAATTGGATAGTGTGGACCAACGTCAACTCTTCTCGGCTGTTGGACAAGCCAAACTGATAAACCGGTATTATGAATTGTTCCGCGACCATGGCATTGCGGTAGGACAGGTGTTGACCATGAAGGAGAACTTCAGTACCCGCCGTCATTATCTGAACCAACGGAATTGCATGATGGTGATGTTGGAGAATGGAGTTATTCCTATCGTGAATGAAAACGATACCGTGTCTGTGACCGAATTGATGTTTACGGACAATGACGAGCTTTCCGGTATGATTGCTTCGATGATGGATGTTCAGGCGCTCATTATTCTGAGCAATATCGATGGTATTTATGATGGCTCGCCTTCGGCTCCAGGTACGAAAGTCATTCGGGAAGTAGAGCCGGGCAAGGATTTATCGGATTACATTCAGGCCGAGAAATCAGGCTTTGGCAGGGGAGGCATGTTGACAAAGACCACCATTGCCCGTAAAGTGGCGGATGAAGGTATCCATGTCATCATCGCCAATGGAAAGAAGGACAATATCCTGTTGGACTTGATGGAGCATCCGGAGACAACGGTATGTACTCGATTTATCCCTACGCAAGGTGATGTGTCGAGTGTAAAGAAATGGATTGCTCATAGTGGCGGATTTGCCAAAGGGGAGTTGCACTTGAACGAAAAAGCGGTATCGGTGTTGAAAGGAGACAAGGCCGTGAGTGTACTTCCGGTGGGAGTGGTCCGCATCGAAGGAGACTTTGAAAAAGATGATATTGTAAAATTGATGAATCATGAAGGCGACCTCATTGGGATAGGTCGTGTGGCTTTTGATTCGGAAGAAGCCGGTCGGATGATTGGCAAGCACGGACAGAAAGCGTTGGTTCATTATGATTATTTATATTTGGAATAAGTATGGGAGAAATGACCGAAATATTCAAGAATGTCCGTGAAGCAAGTCGTTCCTTGGTGACTTGTGGCGTGGAGAAAATCAATCAGGTGTTGTTGATGTTGGCGGATGCGACGGAAACCAATGCCCCACAGATATTGGCGGCCAATGCCGATGACTTGGCAAGGATGGATGTGAACAATCCGAAATACGACCGCTTGAAGCTGACGGAAGAACGTATTCATGGCATTGCCGAGGGGATACGCAATGTGGCTCTATTGCCTTCTCCGGTAGGAAAGGTGTTGGGAGAAACAGTACGTCCCAATGGCATGAAGCTTACCAAGGTCAGCGTGCCTTTTGGAGTCATTGGTATCATCTACGAAGCCCGTCCCAATGTGACCCTTGATGTGTTCTCGCTTTGTTTGAAGTCGGGTAATGCCTGTATATTAAAAGGAGGAAGCGATGCGGATTGTACCAATCGGGCGATAGTAGAAATCATCCGCAACGTATTGAACCAATGCTTCTTCAACCCGGATATCGTGGCTTTGCTTCCGGCAGGACATGATTCTACCGCAGAGCTGTTGAATGCCCGTGGATGGGTGGATTTGCTCATCCCTCGTGGAGGTCGTGGCTTGATCGATTTCGTCCGTCAGCATGCTACCATCCCTGTCATTGAAACCGGTGCAGGTGTATGTCATACTTATTTCGATGAATTTGGTGATTTGGAAAAAGGGAAAGCCATTATCCGAAATGCCAAGACCCGTAGAGTGAGCGTATGCAATGCATTGGATTGTCTGTTGGTGCATTGGAAGCAATTGGAGAACTTGCCGGAGTTGTGCAAGCCTTTGGCCGATTTCAGTGTGACGATTTATGCAGATACCGCGGCTTATAAAGCTTTGGAGGACCATTATCCGGCAGAACTGTTGCAACATGCCAGCGAACAGGATTTCGGTACGGAATACTTGGATTACAAGATGTCTATATGTACATCTACCTCTTTACAAGGAGCTGTAGACCACATTGCAGTATATGGATCGGGACATAGTGAATGCATCGTGACGGAAAACCCGGAAGTGGCGGATTATTTCAGTCGGGTGGTAGATGCCGCTTGTGTGTATGTCAATGTGCCGACTTCGTTTACCGATGGTGGTGAATTCGGATTAGGTGCAGAAATCGGCATCAGTACCCAGAAACTCCATGCTCGTGGACCGATGGGCTTGGAAGAACTGAACACTTACAAATGGGTCATCCGTGGGGAAGGACAGACAAGAAAATAAATCATAAATCAAAAATCATAAATCAAATGAGATACTACAGAAATGTATTCGATTTGGGCGATTTGAAGACCGCCCTTCAGGAAGCGTTCGAGATCAAGCAAGACCGCTATAAGTATGAATCGTTGGGCAAACACAAAACCTGTTTGCTGATATTCTTTAACAACAGCCTCCGTACTCGTTTGAGTACCCAGAAAGCAGCCCGCAATCTCGGTATGGATGTCATTGTCCTCGATGTGAACCAGGGAGCATGGAAGCTCGAAACCGAACGTGGCGTTATCATGGATGGCGACAAGAGCGAACACCTCTTGGAAGCGATTCCGGTCATGGCATCGTATTGCGACATCATCGGCGTGCGCTCGTTTGCTCACTTTGAAAACCGCGAAGACGACTATACCGAAAAGATTTTGAATCAGTTTATCAAGTATTCAGGCAAACCGGTCTTCTCGATGGAAGCTGCAACTGGTCACCCGTTGCAAGCATTTGCCGATTTGATTACCATCGAAGAATACAAGAAGAAGGACCGTCCGAAAGTGGTTTTGACATGGGCGCCGCATCCGAAAGCTTTGCCGCAAGCCGTACCTAATTCGTTCGCTGATTTCATGAATGAAGCTGATGTAGATTTCGTGATTACTCATCCTGAAGGTTATGAACTCGACCCGGCCTTCGTGCGTGGTGCCAAGGTGGAATACAACCAGATGAAAGCTTTCGAAGGAGCTGATTTTATCTATGCCAAGAACTGGGCTTGCCCGGGTGTCACTCGTCTGGAAGACTATGGCAAGATTTTGTGTAAGGACATGAGTTGGACAGTAGATGCCGCTCACATGGCCGTAACCAACAATGCTCACTTCATGCATTGCCTCCCTGTTCGTCGTAACATGATTGTGACTGATGACGTGATTGAAGCACCGACTTCGCTCGTCATCCCGGAAGCTGCTAACCGTGAAATCTCGGCAACGGTGGTTTTGAAGCGCATGTTGCAGGAATTGAAGTAATAATATCCTTTGTATTTGCCACCGGTGCAATAGATTTTCAACTTAATCTATTTCAGAAAGAAGAGGGTGTGTCATAATGAAATTAGCCTATCATCGTGTCATCCTGATAGCGATTCTGTATTATGACACACCCTCTTTGAATATCTGTCACGGTTTGTTCTTGTTAATTACATGACTCCGTTATCTCTATCACTATTGTTCATGCGCTTGTTGCTGCTCTTATAATCACGTCCAAAGGAGAAATTCCAAGAAAGTGTGGCCCAAATCATACGGGCAGAATCGTCAATGTGATACTCGAAGGTGTTACCGGCATACTTGTTCAGATTGTCTTCATTCCGACAATAGTCATCTTCAAAAGGATTCAGCATCATTAAGCCGATGTTCAATCGTTTGATGCGATATTGTAAAGCGATGTAGTGTGTTTCCTCCCCAGTAGTGAAAGATTCGCCGAAAAGATAGTCGGTGTTTTTTCGATAACTTGCCAATAATACGAACTTCTTGTACATGAAGGCAGCTTCCAAAGAATATCCGATACTATTGTGATGATGGTTGTAATCCAATCCATGACTCCAACGGCTATCATTGGAAATGCTTCCACTCAGTTGCAACATATTCCAAAGCATCCCTATACGGACATTCATTCCCACATTCAGATTCTGGAAACGGTCATGATTGGCGTAACTGTGGATAAACTTGCTGTCTTCCCGATAAATGTATGCCATAATGGGATTGTCCTGATGAATATACTTTCCAAAGAAACCGACATTTACCTTCCCTTTCTGATAATTGATTCGGACATTACTGCTCCAGGAATCATAAGGTTTCAGATAAGGATTCCCTCTGCTGATTTGAAGCGAATCGGTCAGTTGGTCAACAGCACTGAGTTGGGAAAGCGAAGGATTCATCGTGTTGAGACCACCAGTGAGCGATGCACTCCAATGTTTGTCAAATCTATAGCTCAAATTGAATTGTGGATTGAGTGACCAGGTTTCATAATCTTCTTCACCCTTTTGCTTGAACCACGAACGGGTTACTCCCATCCCGAGACGATAGTTCAGTTTTCCTTTTTTGCCTCGGAATTCGGTATATCCATAGGTGTTTGCCTGACGCATTTGAGTTTGGTAGTTCAAAGTCCCTTCATAACCATTGTCCGTATAGCTTTGGGTATGCTTGATACCTGCGGTCAACTTGCCTCCATTGTTCCATCCCTTCTCGTAAATACCTTCAGCAATCAAGGAATATTTTTTCCCCTTTACCGCCGAATAATAATCTACAATCGCTTCATCCGCTTGAAATTCCTGATAATGGTTTCGATTGTATGTATCAATGTATGTACCTACGGCATTGACAGCCAAGAATTGTTTATTTCTCAGATTCTTCTGAAAATATACGTCCAAATAGGGTGAAGTACTCCGATTATGCACCCAGTCCTCACGCATGGTGATGGAATTCGAATATTCCTTGGTCAAGAGTTCACCTCTTTCTACATAATTAGGAAGATTCTGGTTTTGGAATCCAAGACTGACATTCAACATATATTTGTTCCCATCTTGCAAATTGTATGTCAATCCTCCATCGTGAATGAGCTTCTTCATGCTATGAGGGGCGGTTTCCACAACTCGATGATAAGCACTTCCATCCTCAAAGTTGAAAGTTTCGTTTCTCACCGACCACATTTCATCGAATATCTGCTGATTGGCATGATAGAAGAAACTGATTTCCGAATTTCCGAAGTTCAGTTTTCCGTTGGCATTGTGTCGTCCGAAAAGCGACTTGATGCTTTGCTGACCATTATATCCAAACGAACCACCCATTTCGTATCTACGCACCACGTAATTGATGACCATTGCTGCATTGTCATAACGCACTCCCGGGTCTTCTTCCAATTCTACCCGAAGGATTTCCGAAGGTTGAAGAGCCATTACTTCGTTTTGTGTTGCTTTCCTTCCATTGATAGCCAATTTTACATTCCCGCCATCCGTTGTACTGATGCTGTTGGTTATCGGATTGACTTGAAGAGTAGGAATCATCAGATTACGAAGTAAATCCACTCCGTTTGCCGAAGCATTCATTTGTTTCTGATTGGGGAAAACCATCTTTTTGTCTGCCGAACTGATAACGTTGCTGGCGGTAACGGACACCTCACCCAATTGTTGTGAGGCCTCCTCCATTACCAAAGTTCCCAAGTCTGTCGAACGATGGAAACCATGCAAATCAATGTACATCGTCTGATAACCCATATTGGAAATAACCAGGCGATAATCGCCATTCGCTACTTTCGTCAAACGGAAAGCTCCTTTCCCATCACTAGCCACACCTGCTACAAAAGTTGAATCGACTTGTTGTAATACAATGTTGGCATACATCACGGCTTGTTGCCGAACGTCCACTAACTTGCCTTGAATAGTTTGGGCATATGTCCCTACCGAGAGCAAGAACAATGCCATTAATAATGAAAATTGTTTCATGATTCTTTATCTTTATTACGTTTTACATACTTGCTTGGGGTAAGTATTTCCAGCACCTTACTTATCTCCAGAAACTCGCGGATGCAATCGATACATTCCGAGAGATGAGCGAGCAAGGCCAATTTTTCATCGACACGACTCCCCTTGTCGAATAGTCCTGCTATCCGACGCTTGAATTCTTCATTTGTCATAACTGATTGTTTTTAAATGATATTACAGACCTCCGTCAAATGTCCATGCATCTTTTTTCTTGTGCAAGACAATATTCCCGTTGCTTACCTTTCCGTCTGGAAGTTCGATGGTATATGGAATGAAATGTTTATTGGGACTACCTTCTTGAAAGGATTTTCCTACCTTAAGCAGCTTCGTCCCTTTAAAGTATTTCCACATGACATCATGTATATTTCCAAACACGGGTTTCAAAATGGCTTCGTCCCATTTCTCCATACTTTGAAGAATCATACGTGCGGCATCTTCGGGACTCGTGTTCTTCAGCGACGAAGTGGGAGATGAAACCTGCCCCAATGAATCAATCTTCACATCCGAGGGACGTTCGAGCAGAGTCGCTCTACCTATCTCTACATTATAGACAATCCGATTGGTACGAATCACTTCTATCTGCTTCCCATCGACCACCATATACACCATCAGGTTCTTCAATCGCTTGGTCTTCTTGTCGAAAATATATTTACGGATGTTTTCCGATGTTTCGATGGCACGGTTCAACAAGACCCTATAAGAACGTTCTTCCTCCGTCAGACGACTGTGAACGGTCAGAATGATTTCATCTCCTTCATTCTTCACCGTATATTCCATCCCTTCACTATCCAAGGAGTGGTCCAGCTCACGTTGAAGGATTTCCTTGGGTTGCAACAATATCGACAAATATCCCAAATAAGAGTCTGGATCTCCTTTTTTATAATACCCTGCTTTGTGCATGGTCCACCAAAAGCAACTTTCATTTCCTTCTCCACAAGCGATTCTTCCAGGCACTTTTTCCACTCGCCAACACATCGGTTCATCATACCTTACCCGAATGCGATGGTTTATAAACTCATCGTCAGCGGTCACGTATGAAAAGCTTTCCTGACGACGGGTGCGGATATCAATGTCCATGACCATTGTATGGATGTCCTTGAAATTACGGATGGCCATTTCGAGCAACGAATGGGCGGAAAGCGGAGTGGATTGGAAAGTCAACATACCAACAAGGCATACCAATGCCACCATAGCAGCTACCGACCATTTCAGATACATTCCTATCCGTAAGTTTTTAGAGGATGTTATACCATAATGCTGACGGGCTTCCTGCATCACTCTTTCCTTGAAGTCTGCCGATACACGGGCATCTTGTTTCGTCTTCAACTCATCGAGTACCGATTGCAAGTCGTTCAAATTCATATCTTCCATATCAATCCTCCTTTTTAAATCCATTCAACTTGGCTCTTACTTTATTCACACCATACATGAAACGCGATTTGACCGTAGAGACAGACAAATCAAGAATCTCCGCTATCTCGACAAACGAAAGATTGTCGATGGTATTCATTCTTATCACCTCGGCTTGTTCGAAAGGAATGTCATCGAGCAAAGCCACAATGCGTTCATATTCTTGTCTGAGGGCCGTTTCTTCCTCATTCTCATCCATCAGCCCTTTTACCTCATCCAACGGTACTTGGTGAATGACCTCCCTTCGTTGGTAATCGATGCAACGGTTGGACACCATTCTGAAAAGATACATTCTTGGGCTTTTCATCAATGCCAGGTCGATACAGTTCTCTATCAACTTCAAGAATACATTCTGCACAATGTCTTCAGCCACTTCCCGTGAACCGACACGGAAATAGGCAAATCGGAAAAGATAGTCCTGATTGGCTTCAACCAACTTCTCCAAGATGTCGAGTTGTTGTTGCTTCTTGTTTCTAAAATTCATTTTTTATGTTTCTTTCTATGGATAAGACGCAAAGAATGGAAAAACGATTTAAAATTAGACAATATTTTTGAGAATTCATCATAAGTCTCCTGACCAAAGTGTACCGTTAACATACAAAGTCAACGTATAATAATAATTACTAATAATCCTACAATTTAACGCTTCATGAAGCGTTTTTTTCGAGACTATCAAGTATCTTATCAAAGGATTAAAAACACTTAGCACTCATTGTACCAATAATCTAATCATTTGATAATCAATACCCGTTTGGTGTAATGTGAACGAAAATCAGTTGAACCTCAAATCCTTTGGGAGACGATAAACAATGACCTTGTGGAATTGAAAGAAGCGTTGGAGGGCTATTTGAAAGATGAAAATTTGTGATAATCCAAAATAACGAAGGGCGCATTCGCGCCCTTTGTCATTATTTCTCAATTTCACGTCCTTCTTCTAGCCAGTTCAATATTCCTTTGTCGAGATTATAGACTTTGAAACCTTTCTTGACGAGTATGTCGGCGGCAGTGCGGCTTCGGCGTCCGCTACGGCAATAAACGGCTACTTCCTTGTCTTTGTCCAATAAATCATCGGCACAACTGGAGAATTGTTCGTCCTTCACATTGATGTTGAGGCTTCCCGGGATGTGTCCTTCCATGTGTTCGGCCAAAGTTCGGACGTCTACCAACTGGACATTGGGAGACTTAATCAGTTCCTCGAATTGGGCAGAACTGAGGTTCTTGTATTCTACCTTTTGTTTCCCGGTACAAGCCCAAAGGCCCAATGAGAATACCGAAACAAAAAAGAATAGGTAAATGGTTTTAATCATCGTAACTATGTGTTAATAAGTAAATGTACGTTGGGTCATTCCTTCCTTATAAGTATATAGCTCAAACACAATGGTATCTCCTTTGTTCAGCTTTCCTTCATAATGCCAAAGAGGGACAGACAAATAATACTTCTGCATGAAACCTTCGACATCGTCCTTACGGTGATGGAAAAGGGTAAGGTGCAATGTTTGAGTGCCGTTGGCATTGGAAGTGATACCATTGTCGATGAATGACAATTCATGCTCCTTGTCTTTCACCATGACTTGCAGAACCATATTCAGATAATCACCGCTTTGCCAAATGCTTTGAATACTAACCGGATCCATGTGGATGCTTCCGTACTCGTTTTCGGGTTTCGGAAGCGGAGAGATGACTTTCCAAAACGAATAGGCAACGGCTTCTGAATCCGCAACGGGTGCAAACCGGCTGACTACCCGATAGAGAGAGTCGGCTGTCAGGCTATCTGGTCGGCTCCCTTCTTGTAGATGCCAAATTGTTCCTTCATCGGTGATAATCTGGGTACCGAAACCTTTGGAGTCGGTTCTCAGACAAGACATTTCGGTGATAAGGTCGGGGAATACATATTCTTCTTCGCCGCAGGCGGTCAGTAGCACGACGGCGAAGAGAATAAAATATCGTTTCAAAAGCAGTTTCATGCTTTGATGGCTTTCAAGTGGTTGATGGCCGGATTGGCATACATGGTGAGCATGTAGTGGCGCAAGAAGTCCATGTCCTTGTTCGGCAAGTCAATCTTTTCCATTTGCTTGGCCAAATAGCCTTCGAATTGTGCCTTGTCTTCTTCGGTATACTTGTCGGCAAACTTGCTATCACCATTCAAGGCATCCATGGCGATGTAGTTGCATGGATAGAGGTGATAGTTCTGATGGATATGCTTGTCAATCAGTTCGGCAATGACGGTGAACACTTCGGTCTTCGGAAGGTTGCGTGATTTGATTTCATCCAACTCATCGTTGATGCAAGCGGCGGTTTGGAAGTGGATGTGTCCTTTGTAACCATAGATACCAATCTGCATGTTGATCAAGTCATCGGCTTCGCTCTTCTTGAAGTTGGCATCATCACGTTTCTGTTGAGCTTCCTTGGCTTTCAAATAATCGCATGGGTCGAATTCGTAAGAAAGTGACAATGGTACGAGGTTCATTTCTTTCAGACGGTCGAAGATATCGCCTTCGCCACCCATCACCATCATCTTCAGGATACTGTCCTGAGTACGGTCGTTGGAATCCTTGGCACGTCCCTGACGTTGGGCAATCCAAATGTTTTCATGCTTTTGCGAGATGGCATAGTGCATGTAGCTGGACATGAGCATGGAAGACTTCAATTGTTCACGCAAGCCCAAACCACGCTTCACGATGAACGACTTGTTGATGCGGACAATCTTCTTGATCCATGGATAAATCAACAAGTTGTCGCCGATGGCGATTTCTACCGTATTCATACCATTTTCAATCAGTACAACCGACAAGAGGGCCGAGTCGAGCACAATGTCACGGTGATTGGAAATGAAGGTATAGTTGATGGACTTGTCCTTGATGGCGGAGCAATCGAATACCAATCCTTTGGCGCATTTCTGTACCAAGTCTTTCAGAAGTCTATAGAAGAAAGCCTTCTGGAAATCCAAGTTGGTCTTGCACTGACGCATTTGGGCAGCAATCATGTCGAAAGGAATGCCCGGCATCACTTGACCGACTACCGCCTTGAACATAGGGTCGGCAATCAGTTCTTCAAACACTTGTGGAAGCTCTTCGGGAGCATACGGACGAATTTCGTCAAATTCAGCAGGTATGTTCATAGCTATCTTATTTAAGGTTAATTGAATTTGTTCTCAATGATGTCGGTCATCACATCCTTGATGTCAAGGCCGGCGGCACGTACTTGTTGAGGGATGAAGCTGGTAGCTGTCATACCCGGAGTGGTGTTGATTTCCAACAAGTTCACCTTTTCGCCTTCGGTGATGATGTAGTCGATACGGATGATACCGTCGCAACCCAAGATGTCATAGATGGCTGAAGTGAGCAAGCGTACGCGCTCAGCGGTTTCTTCCGGAATACGGGCTGGGGTAATTTCGTCTACTTGACCATTGTACTTGGCGTCGTAGTCGAAGAACTCGTTGCTGGTTACTACTTCGGTAATCGGGAATACCACTTCCTTGTCCTTGGTCTTGTAACAACCGCAAGTAATTTCTGTTCCTTGCATGAAAGCTTCAATCATTACTTCGTCGCTTTCGCCAAATGCTTTTTCGATAGCCGGTTGGATGTCTTCCTTGGTCTTTACCTTGGTAACACCGAAGCTGGAGCCTCCGGCATTCGGCTTGATGAAACAAGGCAAGCCTACCTTATTGATAACTTCTTCATCGAGGATTTCAAAACCTTTACGGAGAATCATCGATTCGGAGACACGGATACCGAAGCCTTTCAAGTATTGGTTGCAAGTGAACTTGTTGAATGTGATGGCAGACACCAATACATTGCAACTGGAATACGGAATGCCAATCAAGTCAAAATAACCTTGCAAGAGACCGTTTTCGCCCGGAGTACCATGGATGGTGATGTAAGCAAAATCGAAGTTCTTCTTTTCTCCGTTTTCCATGAAGCTGAAGTCGTTGCGGTCGATCGGAGTCTTTTCGCCATTAGGCAAAATGACTTCCCAACGCTTGCCTTCCATTTCTACGATATAAAGATTGTATCTTTCTTTGTCGATGAAAGAATAGATGCCTTGTGCACTACGCAGAGATACCACGATTTCGCTAGAATCTCCACCAGCTACGATTGCTATGGTACGTTTTTTCATAATTCTCTATTGCTGATATAAGTTCTCCACTTGTCAATCAGTTCCACCATGTCGTCTGCTAACGGAGAGGTAAAGAACATTTCTTCACCAGTACGTGGGTGAACAAATCCCAACGTCATGGCATGAAGTGCCTGACGCGGGCAAGTGTCGAAGCAGTTGTTTACAAATTGTTTATATTTACTAAAGTGAGTTCCTTTCAGGATTTCGTGGCCTCCGTATCGTTCGTCGTTGAACAAGGTGTGACCGATGTGTTTCATGTGTACACGAATCTGGTGAGTGCGGCCTGTTTCCAATACACATTCCACGAGGGTAACATATCCCAATCGTTCCAATACCCGATAATGGGTCACGGCATGCTTCCCTTGGGTCGGGTCACTGAGCACGGCCATTTGCATGCGGTCTTTCGGATTTCGGCCAATGTTTCCCTCAATAGTTCCTTCGTCCTTTTCTACGGTTCCCCATACCACGGCATTGTATTTGCGCTTGGTGGTCTTGTTGAAGAACTGGAGGCCAAGATGAGTCTTGGCATCAGGTGTTTTAGCTACGACCAGCAATCCGGAAGTATCCTTGTCGATGCGATGCACCAAACCCACTTGCGGGTCGTTCGGATCGTATTTCGGATTGTCTTTCAGATGCCAGGCAATGGCATTTACCAATGTTCCGTGGTAGTTTCCGCATCCTGGATGTACGACCAAGCCAGCCGGCTTATTGATGACCATTAAATCATCGTCCTCATAGACGAT
This sequence comes from Bacteroides sp., assembly GCA_015060705.1. GTDB lineage: Bacteria > Bacteroidota > Bacteroidia > Bacteroidales > Bacteroidaceae > Phocaeicola. The sequence continues at coordinate 21,664 of SUXY01000025.1, forward strand.
ATTCAAAGGAATGTCTTCTGGAATAATGTCGTTTTCATAGCGGGGACGATCCAGCATCAAGGTCAATACATCATAGGGCTTAACCTTGTAGCTGCTCTTGACAGGTTTGCCATTAGCCATGACGAATCCGGCATCTGCAGCTTTCTGAATGCGATTGCGCGAAGAATTGACAAGTCGTTCGAACAAGTATTTGTCGATACGAACTTGCTTCTGTCCCTTGTCTACGACTACACGGAAATGTTCATAAAGTTCCGCTGGATTGTCGACTATCGGTTCAAGGTCGTCCAGATTATCATCCAATTCATCTTCTATGAAATCTTGCATGTTGTTCGATTTTGAAGGTTAGAACCATGATTCGTCCACAATGGGCTTGCCGTCCTTGGAGGTGTTGAGGAACAAAGAATCGGTTCGGAGCGAATCGGTTTCCAATTCATCATCGCCCACGAGAAGGGTTAGAACCGCTTCACGAGGTATCTTTTCCCCGGAAAACAATTCCTTGCCATTGTATTTCACACCATAAATCCAGTCTTTTTCTCCTTCGATGTATTCTGGCTCGGTCAGTTTGAAGCCGAGCGCACGAAGACGTGCTTCAGCCTGACGATAGGAGCTGTTGTCAATGATATCAGGGATTGCCACTTTGGGTACTTCACCTGTATTGATTGTCAGATAGATACTTCTTCCGATCTTGACTTTGGCGCCTCCAACCGGTTTTTGTTCCAAAATAGCACCTGCAGGCATGCCTTTTACATAATTGGAATCTACAACAACGACCTTTAAATTCTTTTTGCTGAGTTCATTCTCGGCTTGTTGGAGGGGAAGTCCGTTGACGTTAGGGACAATGATGGACTCTCCATGGTGTGTATAAGTATCCAACCAATGCAGTACTCCGAAAATCACGGCAATCACTACAAGGGGCATGGCTATTATGTTCAGCCAAAAAGCACGGTTATTCTTGAATGAAAAGAAATCTTTCAATGAAATCATATAATGCCTTAATTAAATTACGGGTCAAAGATACGATAAATTCGTTTTTGTTCCTATCTTTTATCGATTAATCTCTTTGGATTCAAAATGAATGAAGGGATATTTCTTATTTTAGGCTTTTTGATGTAACTTTGAAGACGTAAATAAAAACTAAATTTAAATAATGATAAGACAACTATTATTGGTATTCTGTTTAATTCTTACGTTAGATTCATCTTTGGTTGCCCAAGAGGTGAGTAAGCGCCCTTTGTCTTTGATCCCGTATCCTGTCACCGTATTGGAAGGGGAAGGAACTTTTGTCTTCACAGAGAAGACGACGGTTGCTTTGGAAGATAAGAATCTGGAAAAAATAGCTAGAGATTTTGTTGGGCTATTTGCGAAACCAGCCGGATTTACTCCAAAACTTAAAGTCGGAGGAAAGAGAGGGGAGGTGTTGATCAAGAAGGATGATACTGTTCAAGAGGAAGGGTATGTACTAACCGTTACTCCTGAAAAGATTGTCATTAAGGCGGCAAGTAAGAGGGGAGCTTTCTATGCATTGCAGACACTTCGCCAATTATTGCCTACTGACATTGAAGGACATGAATATAAAGAAGGTGTGATTTGGAATGTTCCTGCAATCAATGTTACGGATGAACCTCGTTTCGGTTATCGAGGATTGATGGTGGATGTAGCTCGTCATTTCATCCCCAAAGATCATTTGTTGCGTATTATTGATACCATGGGGATGCTGAAATTCAATAAGTTGCATTTGCATTTGACGGATGATAATGGTTGGCGTTTGGAAATTAAGCAGTATCCTTTGTTGACTTCCATTGGTTCTAAAAAGGTGAAGCGGGAAGGACTGGTTTTTCCGGAACGTCGGAATGCTAGACAAGGAGAGCCGTTGGTGGATGGCGGATTTTATACCCAAGAGGATATCAAGGAAATTGTCGCTTATGCGGGCAATCGACAAATAGAGGTGATTCCTGAAATCGCTATGCCGGGGCATAGCAATGCGGCATTGGCGGCTTATCCGTTGTTGGCTTGTCCGGTCATCGATAAGTATATTGGTGTCGTTCCTGGTTTGGGAGGTGACCATACTCGTTTTGCTTATTGTGCCGGAAACGACGAGGTCTTCACTTTCTTGCAGCATGTTATTGACGAAGTGGCCGAATTGTTCCCAACCCGATTCATTCATTTGGGAGGCGATGCCATTCATGATACCCATTGGGAGGAATGTCCGCTTTGTCGGGAACGGATGAAGAAGGAAGGCTTGGATGATGAGAATGATTTGTTGGGCTATTTTATGCGTCGTATAGATAGTTATGTACGTAGCAAAGGCCGTAAGGTCATGGGTTGGGAAGAAATCATGGAAGCTAATCTGTCCAAAGGAGCAGTCGTGTTCGATTGGCATGGCTATGGTCATGGTGCTACAAAGGCGGGTAAGCAAGGTCATGATTTTGTTGTTGTGCCAACAGGAACAATGTATCTGAATCGTTATCAGGGACCTCAATGGCATGAACCCGTTTTGGCTTTCAGTGGCAATACGACTCTGAAGGATATTTATCAATATGAACCGATAGAACGTTATTGGACCATGTCGATGCGTTCGCATTTATTGGGAGTTCAGGCCGCTTTATGGACAGAGTTTTGTGAAAGTGAGGAAGATGTGGACTTGCTTTTGTATCCTCGATTAAGTGCTGTAGCTGAAGCGGCATGGAGTTTGCCGATTGTAAAGCGATGGGAGCGTTTCTTGGGAATGTTGGGGGCCCATCAAGAACGTTGGGCTGCAAAAGGTGTCAAGTCGTCTTCGGCCATTTATCATGTGCAGCATGAAGTAGTACCTAATTTTGGTGATTTGAAGGTAGCGTTGAGCTGTATTAGTCCAGAGGTTGAAATCCGATATACCACCGACGGCAGTGAGCCTCATGCCAATGCTTGGTTGTATCGTCGCCCATGGATTATAAAACAATCGCAGACCTTGAAATGCGCTGCTTATAAAGATGGTAAACAAATGGGGCAGACATTGGTGTTGCCTATCCAAATGAATGGTATCACAGGAAAGAACATGCTGCGTAGTAATGCGGTAGAAAGACGATTGGTAAATGGAGTACGCGGTAGTTTGAAGAGTACCGATGGCGAATGGGCTTCGTGGACAAGAAATGATTCGATTGCGCTAACCTTTGATGTGGGAAGCCGCAAAAAGATCAGCCGTGTTTCTTTGGGATGCTTGAATGATTATGGTTTGGGTATTCATCAACCGGAGAAGATTGAGATATGGTTGTCGGATAATGATGTTCATTATTCAAAGGCAGCTGAGAAAAGATTCAATAAAGAAGAAATCTTTTGTGAAGGGCGTTTGATTAAAGAGTTGGATTTGCAATTTGAAGATGTGGCCCGATATGTTCGCTTGATAATAAAAGGGGTAGGGAAATGTCCGGAACTTCATGTACGTCCCGGGTTGGAAGCGCAGATTTATCTGGATGAAGTGTTGATAGAATAAAATAAGAGAGGCAAAGTTTGAACTTTGCCTCTCTTATTTTATCGTCTCCGATGAATTACTTCTTAGTTGTACCATTGAATTCATCAGATACAGTCAATTTCTTACGACCTTTAGCACGACGGCTAGCCAATACGCGACGACCGTTTGCAGTTGCCATTCTTTCACGGAAACCGTGCTTGTTTTTTCTCTTTCTGTTAGAGGGTTGGAATGTTCTTTTCATTGCTATATACTATTTTATGTTATTATTCATCGTAACGGGCTGCAAAATTAGTGACTTTTTTGAAATAAACAAAGGGTGAGGCGAATTTTATGCTTTTCTTTTTGCGTTTTTTATTGATTTACATTACTTTTGCACTCGAATTCAGGATGAAAAGCTGAAAATAATTAGATTAATAATCAAATATAAGCGAAAAAAGTATGATTAACGCTCAAGACATTAAAATCGGAACAGCTATCCGTATGGACGGCAAATTGTATTTCTGTATTGACTTCTTGCACGTAAAGCCAGGTAAGGGTAACACATTTATGCGTACTAAGTTGAAAGACGTGGTTAACGGTTACGTATTGGAACGTCGTTTCAACATCGGTGAAAAGTTGGAAGATGTACGTGTAGAACGTCGTCCGTACCAGTATTTGTATATGGAAGGTGCTGATTACATCTTCATGAACCAGGAAACTTTCGACCAAGTGCCTATCGCTAAGGAATTGATCACTGGTGTTGACTTCTTGATTGAAGGTATGGTTATTGATGTAGTATCTGACGCATCTACTGAAACTATCCTTTATGGTGAATTGCCAGTAAAGGTTCAGTTGAAGATTACTTATACAGAACCGGGCTTGAAGGGTGATACAGCTACTAACACATTGAAGCCGGCAACTGTAGAATCAGGTGCAACTGTACGCGTTCCTTTGTTCATCAACGAAGGTGAAACTATCGAAATCGATACTCGCGACGGTTCATATGTAGGTCGTGTAAAGGCATAATCCGAACGATAATGAATAACGAAAAGGCGGAACTTGTTGCAAGTTCCGCCTTTTTTATGTTTCTTTGTCTTATTAATGAAGAAGCAGCATGAGATATTCTTTTATTATACCCGTATACAATCGTCCCGATGAGGTCGATGAATTATTGGATAGCTTGACTCGTCAGACACTCCGCGATTTTGAAGTAATCGTGGTGGAGGATGGTTCGGCCATTCCTTGTCAAGAGGTGGTGGACAAATATGCCGATCGCTTGACTATACATTATTATTATAAGGAGAATTCCGGTCCTGGACAGACCCGTAATTATGGGGTAGAAAGAGCCAATGGAGAATACATGCTGATCTTGGACTCGGATTGTATCCTTCCAGAAGGGTATTTGCAAGCGGTTGAGGCCGAGCTTCAACGTAAGAAAGCAGATGCATTTGGCGGTCCCGACCGGGCACACGATTCCTTTACGGATGTACAGAAGGCTATCAATTATGCCATGACTTCGTTCTTTACTACCGGTGGCATCCGTGGTGGAAAGAAGAAATTGGATAAGTTCTATCCCCGTAGCTTCAATATGGGAGTCCGGAAGGAGGTTTACCAAGCTTTGGGTGGCTTCTCGAAGATGCGTTTTGGTGAGGATATTGATTTCAGTATCCGTATCTTTAAAGGTGGTTATGCTTGTCGGTTGTTCCCGGAGGCATGGGTATGGCACAAGCGCCGGACGGATTTGAAGAAGTTTTTCAAGCAAGTCCATAATTCGGGGATTGCCCGTATCAACCTTTATAAGAAGTATCCGGAATCATTGAAGCTGGTACATACACTTCCTGCCTTGTTTACGTTGGGAATAGCGTTCTTGTTGTTGGCTTCTCTCTTCTGGGGAGGTAGTTTGTCGTTGCTCGTTCTCTTTGCTTTGATAGTGTGTGTGGATTCCTCGTTGCAGAACAAGAGCTTGAAGATTGGCTTGTTGTCCGTGGCGGCTTCCTTCATTCAGCTCACGGGCTATGGAACCGGTTTCCTTCGGGCCTGGTGGAAACGATGTGTATGCGGGAAAAGTGAATTTGCTGCTTTTGAAAAGAACTTTTATAATTAAAAAATAAAGAACCGAATATGACTGAACGACTGACCATTACTCAATGGGCGGAAGAAGATCGCCCTCGGGAGAAAATGATGTTGCATGGCGTATCGGCTTTATCGAACGCAGAATTGTTGGCTATTCTGATAGGCTCCGGTAATACGGAGGAATCCGCGGTCGAGCTGATGCGGAAAGTGTTGGCTGACTATAGTAACAATCTGAATGAACTGGGAAAAGCATCCATCGATGAGCTTTGCCGATACAAAGGGATAGGTCCAGCAAAGGCAATAACCATTTTGGCGGCATCGGAACTAGGGAAGCGGCGGAAGGAGGAGAAGGTAGAAGAACGTGTGGCTATTCTTTCATCGAAGGACGTGTATGAGTGCTTTTATCCGTTGATGTGCGATTTGCCTACTGAGGAATGTTGGGTGTTGCTCCTGAATCAGGCTTCCAAAATCATCGATAAAGTGAAGATCGGTGCCGGAGGCTTGAATGCTACGGCGGTGGATGTACGTTGCATCTTGCGTGAAGCCTTGTTGAAACGGGCATCGGCCATAGCGCTTTGTCACAATCATCCTTCGGGCAATATCCGCCCTAGTCGGGAGGATGACCGTTTGACGCAACAGGTCAATCAGGCTTCCCAATGCATGAACATCCGTTTAGTAGATCATGTTATTTTGACCGATGGCGCATTTTATAGTTATGCTGATGAGGGAAGAATCTAGAAAATAGTTATTTTTGCATTTCAAAACCTAGAAGATTATGAACGCAGAAGAACGTTTACAGATAGAAGAAAGAATCATTGCAATGCTGAAGACCGTGTATGACCCCGAAATTCCGGTGAACATTTACGATCTTGGCTTGATATATAAAATAGATTTGCAGGATAATGGCGAAGTGGTGATTGATATGACCCTTACCGCACCGAATTGTCCGGCGGCTGATTTCATCATGGAAGATGTACGCCAGAAGATTGATTCCGTTGAAGGGGTATCATCGGCTGTAGTTAATTTAGTCTTTGAACCGGAATGGGACAAGGACATGATGAGTGAAGAAGCAAAACTCGATTTGGGATTCTTGTAAATCGCTTCTTATGAAGAATGTCTATTTCCTTTCCGATGCCCATTTGGGCTCACGTGCCATTGAACATAGCCGTACACAAGAACGTCGTTTGGTGAATTTCCTGGAAAGCATCAAGCATAAGGCTTCTGCTGTGTATTTGTTGGGTGATATGTTCGATTTCTGGTATGAATTCAAGTTGGTGGTTCCGAAAGGGTATATCCGGTTCTTGGGAAAGATTTCAGAGTTGACCGACATGGGGGTGGAAGTGCATTTCTTTATCGGTAATCATGACATTTGGTGTGGTGATTATCTGGAAAAGGAATGTGGAGTCATTATCCACCGGAAGCCGATGACTTGCGAAATCTATGGCAAGGAATTTTATTTGGCGCATGGAGACGGATTGGGGGACAACGATTGGAAGTTCAAGTTCCTTCGTTCCATGTTCCATAGCAAGACATTGCAGCGCTTGTTCTCGATGCTACATCCTCGTTGGAGCATTGATTTCGGAATGGAATGGGCCAAGCATAGCCGATTGAAGCGGAAAGATGGTCGTGAACCGGAATATATGGGTGAGAATGAAGAACCGTTGGTGCTTTATACCAAGGAATATTTGAAGACGCATCCGAATATCAATTTCTTTATCTATGGTCATCGTCATATCATGCTTGATTTGATGCTTTCCCATTCGTCCCGCATCATGATATTGGGGGATTGGATTCATGAATTCTCGTATGCTGTCTTTGATGGTGAGAATATGTTCCTGGAGCAATATATAGAAGGTGAAAGCCAATTATGATAAAAAAAGAAAGACCGTTATGCCATTGAAACATAACGGTCTTTTTATATGGAGAAAACCGATTACTTAGCGCTCAAGATATCCATTGTGTCGCTTGCAATCATCAATTCTTCGTCGGTTGGGATAACAACTACCTTTACCTTAGAATCATCGGCAGAGATGATAGCTTCGATACCGCGGATGTTGTTCTTGGCTGGGTCAACCTTCACGCCCATGTATTCCAAACCTTCTGTAGAACCTGTACGGGCATTGGCTTGGTTTTCACCTACACCACCTGTGAAGACGATTACGTCTACACCGCCCATAGCAGCTGCGTATGCACCGATGTACTTCTTGATGCGGTAGAAATACATGTTTTCAGCCAATACGGCACGTGGTTCGCCGGCAGCAGCAGCACTTTCCAAGTCGCGCATATCGCTTGACTTTTCGAATACACCGAGTACACCCGACTTCTTGTTCAAGAGGTTAGAGATGCCTGTTGCATCGAGGCCTTCCTTTTCCATTATGTATGTTACAGCACCACCGTCGATGTCGCCCGAACGAGTACCCATCATCAAGCCTTCCAACGGAGTAAGACCCATGCTGGTGTCTACTGACTTACCGTCCTTGACAGCTGTGATAGAACCACCGTTACCTACGTGGCAAGTGATGATCTTAGTACCTTCTACAGGGAGACCCAAGAATTCGCAAGCACGCTTTGAAACGTAGCGGTGAGATGTTCCGTGGAAACCATAACGACGTACGCCATACTTAGTATAGAGTTCGTAAGGAACTGCATACATGTAAGCATAGTCAGGCATAGTTTGGTGGAATGCAGTATCGAATACACCTACCTGAGGTACGTTCGGAAGGATAGCAGTTACCGCATTGACACCCTTCAAGTTAGCAGGGTTGTGAAGCGGAGCAAGGTCGCTACATGCAACGAATGTATCCAATACTTCCTGGTCGATCAATACAGACTTGGCGAACTTTTCACCACCGTGTACCATACGATGACCTACGGCGTTGATTTCTTCCAATGACTTGATAGCACCGTATTCTTCGCTTACCAATGTATTGAGGATGAAGTCGATACCTGTAGTGTGTTCAGGAACGTCCTTTTCAAGAATCTTCTTTTCGCCGTTTGGCAAAGTCAACTTCAAGAATGAACCCGGCAAGCCGATCTTTTCGATACCACCTTGTGCCATTACTTCCTTGGTAGTCATATCAAACAATTTGTACTTGATAGAAGAGCTACCGCAATTGAGAACCAATATCTTCATTTTATATCCAATTTTTATATTAACATTAAAACGGTTGTCATTCAGAACGGAACGTAGTGTAGTGAAGAATCTCGGATACATCCACGTTTATGCCTCCGAGATTCTTCGCTTCGCTCTGAATGACAAAGGTGTAAACTTATTCCTAAAATTATTTCTTAGCAGCAATAGCCTGATTAGCTGTAATAGCTACCATGTTGTAAATATCGTCGATAGAGCAACCACGAGACAAGTCGTTTACCGGACGAGCGATACCTTGGAGAACTGGACCGATAGCTGTTGCATGACCCAAACGTTCTACCAACTTATAGGCGATGTTACCTACTTCCAAGCATGGGAATACCAATACATTGGCGTAACCTGCGATTTCAGAACCCGGAGCCTTGCTCTGACCGATACGTGGAACCAATGCAGCATCTGCCTGAAGTTCACCTTCAATCTTCAATTCAGGAGCCATTTCCTTAGCGATAGCCAAAGCTTCAGTTACCTTGTCTACCACTTCGTGCTTAGCCGAACCCTTAGTAGAGAAGCTCAACATGGCAACACGTGGGTCGAGACCTGCAACGGCCTGAGCTGTCTGAGCGGTACATACGGCAATCTGAGCCAACTGGTTAGCATCCGGCATCGGAGTAACAGCTACGTCACCTACGAACAATACACCGTTTTCGCCACATTCAGGAGCTTGAGTCAACAACAACATACCACCAGATACGCAAGTGATACCCGGAGTAGTCTTGATAATCTGCAATGCAGGACGGAGAACGTCACCGGTAGTGTTCTGGGCACCGGCCAATTGACCGTCAGCATCGCCAGCCTTGATAATCAAGCAACCCAAGTACAATGGCTTTTCTACCAATGCACGGGCTTCTTCGATAGTCATGCCTTTCTTCTTGCGGAGTTCGCAAAGGAGTTGTGCGTATTCTTCCTTCTTCGGATGGTCAGCCGGGTTGATGATGGTTGCCTTACCGATGTTTTCCAATCCCCATTCCTTTGCCAAACCCATGATTTCTTCCGGGTTACCAATCAGGATAAGGTCTGCCACTTCGTCTGCCAAAAGTTGGTTAGCTGCCTTCAATGTACGTTCTTCAGTACCTTCAGGGAGAACGATGCGCTGCTTGTTAGCCTTGGCACGTTCCACGATTTGATTCATTAAACTCATAGTATATCTTATTTTTAAGTTTTAAATCGAGGTTATATCCTTCATCATGCAAAATTAGGGATTTTTGCCATATTCACATTGCAAAATCGAATATATTTTGAAGGTTTGTTTTAACTTTGTGGTGTTTTTTAAAAAGATTGTAGTTATGATTCGTCAATGTGCGGTTTTATTCGGGTGCTTGGCGTTGGGGGAATGGGTCGTTTCCCTCACCGGAGTGAAGCTCCCTTCCAGCATCATCGGGATGTTGTTGTTGACCTTGTTCCTCAAATTGGGATGGGTGAAGTTGAAGTGGGTGCAGGGCTTGTCCGATTTCTTGGTCGCCAATCTCGGCTTCTTCTTCGTGCCTGCCGGGGTGGCCTTGATGCTTTATTTCGATATTATCCAGGCTCAGTTCTGGCCGATTCTGATTGCATCGGTGGTAAGCACCTTGCTGGTGTTCTTGGTTACAGGTTGGATTCATCAAATCATACGTCGTTCAAATGGAATTTCTAGAAAATAAATATTTACTTCTTGCCTTGACATTCGGGGCATTTGCCTTGTTCAGAGGCTTGCAAAGAAAGACGGGATGGGTGTTGCTGAACCCCATCTTGCTGACCATGTTCTCCGTGATTCTCTTCCTGAAGCTCACGGGAATCAGTTATGACACTTATCAGGAGGGCGGAAAGCTGATAGAGTTTTGGCTGAAGCCTGCCATCGTGGCGCTGGGCGTGCCTCTGTACTTGCAACTGGAGATGATAAAGAAACAATGGTTGCCCATCCTGCTCTCCCAATTGGCGGGATGCCTGGTAGGCTTGGTATCGGTCATTCTCATAGCCAAGGGCATGGGCGCATCTACGGAGGTGATTTGCTCGTTGGCTCCCAAGTCGGTGACTACTCCGATAGCCATGGAGGTATCTGCCGCTACGGGCGGAATTCCCTCATTGTCAGCGGCTGTGGTCATCTTGGTGGGATTGTTCGGGGCGGTGCTCGGATTCAAGGTGATGGATTTCGGGCATATCAAGAGTCCGATAGCACAAGGCCTTTCCATGGGTACGGCCAGTCATGCCATCGGCACTTCTACCGCAATGGACATCAGTGGTAAATATGGAGCATACGCCAGCTTGGGATTGACATTGAACGGGATTTTTACGGCACTCCTTACACCTACCGTATTGAGATTGCTGGGCATTATTTAGGAAGAAGTGTAGTCAAAAAAACAACTGACTAACTGACTCACTGACTACACCTTAGTCTTCCTTGGTGAGGATTCTTTCCAACTCCTCGGCGGTCAAGCGAAGGTGGAACTGACCTTTGTAGGCCGCAGAGATACCGCCCGTTTCCTCGGACACGATGATGGCCAAGGCATCGGTTTCTTGCGATACACCCATCGCGGCCCGATGACGCAAGCCCAATTCCTTCGGGATGTTCAAGTCATGCGATACGGGAAGGATGCATCCGGCGGCAACGATTTGCTTGTGGCGGATAATCATCGCTCCGTCGTGCAAAGGACTGTTCTTGAAGAAGATATTCTCAATAAGTCGTTGGTTTACATCGGCATTGATTGTTTCGCCGCTACGGATGATTTCATTCAATGGGACATTCTTTTCAATCACCATTAAAGCCCCTGTCTTGGTCTTGCTCATACTCATGCAAGCCATGACAATCGGCATGATATCGGCCTTTTCGGTCTTTTCCTTTTTGCTATTGGTGAGGATGCGGAAGAAATTGCCGAGCCTCTTGTGCGAGCCGAGGTTGACCAGGAACTTGCGGATATCGTCCTGAAAAAGCACGATGAGGGCAAGTACACCCACACTGACCAATTTGTCGAAGATAGAACCCAACAGACGCATTTCCAATACTTGCGATACCACAATCCAACATCCGATGAATACCAGAATACCAATAAAGATATTGATAGAGCCGGAGTCCTTCATCAGTCGGTAAGTCTGATAAAGCAGGTAGGCAACCAATAGGATGTCAATCAAGTCTTTGATGCTGAAATCTATAAACATTTCTCAAATTGGGTTTAAGGTTAAAACGCTTGGCAAGCTTTCATTTTTTCTACTATCTTCACCGCTTCTACGGCGGCTTTTACATCGTGTACTCTCAAAATATGGGCTCCCTTTTGCAGGGCGATGGTGTTCAGTATGGTGGTGCCGTTTAAGGCTTCTTCCGGAGTTGTATCGAGCAACTTGTAAATCATCGATTTCCGGGAGATGCCGACCAGCAAAGGCAATTCGAACAACTTGAATTCTTCCAGATGATTCATCAACTGGTAATTGTGTTCAAGGGTCTTCCCGAATCCGAAGCCGGGATCAAGGATGATGTCCTTCACGCCCAAGTCCCTCAGTTTTTGTACCTTTTCGGAGAAGAAATAGAAGATTTCCTTCAGAAAATGGTCGTATTGGGGGGCAATTTGCATGGTTTGCGGAGTACCTTTCATGTGCATGGCGATGTAAGGAACACCGAGTTTTGCAATGGTAGTAAACATGGCTTCGTCCATGTTGCCGGCAGAGATGTCGTTGATGATGGCAGCACCATATTCTTCCACGCACATTTTTGCCACATCGGCACGGAACGTATCGACCGAAACAATAGCTTCCGGACAATGTTCACGAATCAACTTCAAGCCGGTACGCAAGCGGGACATTTCTTCTTCATTGCTGATGTGTTCGGCGTCCGGACGCGATGAGTAGGCACCTATATCGATGATAGAGGCTCCCTCGTCTACAATTTGATGCAGGCGTTGGATGATATCTTTCTCGGTTTCGGCACGGCTTCCGGCATAGAACGAGTCAGGAGTTACGTTCAGTATCCCCATGACTTGCGGCTCGGTGAGGTCCATTAGTCGACCGTTTACGTTGATAAATAGAGGTGTCTTCATTGTTCCTGGTTTCGATAGGACAAAAGTAAACAGAAATATTGAGTTTTTTGTATTTTAGGTAGGTTTTTTCCGTTATATTTGTGCTGTGTTTGTCATTCAGACGACCGAAGGGAGGAAGAATCTCGTTAACATCCACTTTTGCAATCGAGATCCTTCGCTTCGCTCTGGATGACAATATGTAAAAAGTAATATCAGAATTATGGAAATATCAACTCTCTATAACTATTTCAAGGAATGCGGGAAAGTAACTACCGATACCCGCAATTGTCCTGAAAATTCGATGTTCATCGCCTTGAAAGGGGAGACCTTCAATGGCAATGCCTTTGCCCGTCAAGCCTTGGAGAAAGGTTGCCGCTATGCGGTAGTGGACGAGCCCCAATATGCCGATGCTGAGAACATCCTTTTGGTGGACGATTGCTTGAAAACTTTACAAGCATTGGCGCGTGAACATCGTCGTCAGATGGGTACACGCATCATTGGCATTACCGGTACAAACGGCAAGACAACCACCAAGGAACTCATTGCTACAGTGCTTCAGAAACGCTATAACGTGCTCTATACGCAAGGCAATCTGAACAACCATATTGGTGTACCGCTTACACTCCTGAACCTGACTAAAGAGCACGAATTGGCCGTGGTGGAAATGGGTGCCAATCATCCGGGTGAAATCCATACGTTGGTTCATATTGCTGAACCTGATTGTGGAATGATTACCAATGTGGGCAAGGCTCACTTGGAAGGCTTCGGTTCGTTCGAAGGGGTCGTAAAGACCAAGAGTGAACTATACGATTATTTGCGTTCGAAAGAAAACGCATTCATTTTCTTGGACAAGGATAATGAGGTGCTGTGTCAAGCTTCTGCTGGTTTGGAAAGTATCGGCTATGGTATGGAAAACGATGCCCTGTATGTGAGCGGAAAGCTTCATGCTTGTGCGCCTTTCCTCGCTTTTGAATGGAAGCACGAGGGCAAGAGCCACGATGTTCAGACGCATCTGATTGGTTCGTACAACATCAAGAATGCTTTGGCGGCTATTGCTATCGGTTGCCGTTTCGGAGTACCGGCAGAGGATATCTGTGAAGCGCTGGGCAACTATATTCCAAGCAACAACCGTTCGCAACTCACCGAGACCGCTGACAATCATCTCATCGTGGATGCTTATAATGCCAACCCTACCAGTATGCGTGCGGCGCTTGAAAACTTCCGCTTGATGGAGGTTCCTCACAAGGTGGCCATTCTGGGCGACATGAAGGAGCTGGGCGAGGGTAGCGAGGAAGAGCATCGTCAGATAGTGTCGTTACTGACTACACTTGGACTCGAAAAAGTCATCCTGATTGGCGCAGAATTCGGAAAAGTGAAGGAAAATTTCGAGCATTACCCCGATGTGGAGGCAGTAAGGGATATTTTCACTCAGAACAAGCCGAAAGGCAAATTTATGCTGATTAAGGGCTCAAATAGTATGAAATTGGCGCAATTGAAGGATATTCTGTAATGAAATGATATACTTTAACATCAATTGTCATTCAGAGCGAAGCGAAGAATCTCGAAAACATCCACGTGGGTGTATTAGTGTATGTTATCGAGATTCTTCCTCCCTTCGGTCGTCTGAATGACAAAGCGGTGTCAAAGGATATTATTCCTCTTTGTTGACGATGCCTTGAATCTCTTGTAAGGTCAAGTCGCCTACGATGGAAATAATCGTGAATTCGTCCTTCTCGTCTACCAGGAGGACAAACTCCTTTTGGCCTTTCTTCCCGTCCTTGAAGTAGATGGTGGTCTTTTCGCCATCTTCACGCACTCGCATCAGTTCCTCGTATCCGTTTCGGGTATTGATGCCGGAGGTTTCCTTGCGAAGCTTGTCCATGATGGGCTGCTCGTCGGCTGAGAGGATTTGGATGTTGTCCAGTCGGCTGGCGATGTCGCCGATGTTTATTCCGTTCACGTTGGTCTGTCCTTTTGGGAAGAGGCTCAGCATGCTTTTGGAAATATATACAGAGGTTACTCCTTCCATTTCAGCGTACTTGTCGAAGAAGGATTGTTGTCCGTAACTGCATACGGAACAGAGGGTTATCAGTATGGCGATGATAGATGTACGTTTCATAATTCTAATGTTTAATTGGGTTCATTGTAGGTGAAAATCTTCTCCACCCGTTCGGTGGTTTCCTGGAGGACATCCATTTGCTTCATCCCCTTGTTGAGGGTTGTAGAAAATAGGACTAATGCTTTTTGGGCTTCCATATAGGCCTCCTCCGGTGTAGCGCAAGTGTCTTTCCGGGGCGGTTCTTGCAGATACCATCCGGCGCCGAACAATAGCAAGAGACTGGCGGCTATGCTTCCTATCCATTGCAGACGAAGGGTACGGTGCTTCTTGCCCCATCGGTCGATGGATTGTGAAAGGCGTTCTTCCAATCCTTTGGGCACGTCCGTTGTCTGTAGCTGGAGGAACATCTCCTTCTCGGCTTGCAGATGGGCAGGCACTTCTTCGTGGAGGAAGAAATCCTTTAACCGTTGCTCTTCGGCTTCGGAGGTCTGTGCATCGTAGTAACGCTCCAGTAGGGCTTCTATGTGGCTATAGTCTTTCATAATTCCTTATCTCTAAAAATTGTTCACGTATCTTCTTGCGTGCCCGGCTCAGCAGTACCCGTATGTTGACGGAGTTGAGCCCGGTGGCTTGTTCTATCTCTTCGTAGGGTCGGTCTTCTACGTCCCGCATCCGCATGATTTGTTGCTGTTGCCCGGGTAGTTGACCGATGAGTGTCATCACTTGACGGGCTTCGTCCTTTATCTCCACTTCGTGTGCCAGATTGGTGCTTCCAGGGATGGGGAGTTCTTCGGGTGGCCGTCCATCTTCCTCCAATTGAGAGAGCCTCAGTGCATCGCGACAGACATTCTTGACGATTGTCACGCAATAGGCTTCCAGGTTGGCGATGTCTGTGGGAAGTTCGTCCCTTCGTTTCCAAAGCTTCAGGTAAGCCTCCTGCACCATGTCCTCGGCGTCCTGCGCATTCCCCATCAGATGGAAAGCCGCCCGATAGAGTTTGCGGTGATAGGGCAGGAACTTCCGTTTGAAATCATTCGCGTCCATCTTTCTTGCTTGTCTGTTCGTTCACCAATTGGGCGATGTCTTCTTTCTTGATTTTCCCTTTCATCTGTATGAGGGCGCAATCGTCTTTCCCGGAGCAGACCAATAGCAGTTCCTTGATGCTGTCTTTGTATGGAAGTGCGAAAATCCGTACTTTCTCGCCATCTTCGTTTACTTGTATCATCGGTTCATATCCTTCCAGGTGGAGTTTGTTCACTTGTTTCGAAAAACGTTCTTTCACGGTGGTTGGGCAATCTTCCAAATCGAGTATTCTCAAGGACCAGATTCCTTTGACAATCGATAGGTCTTCATCGCTCATGAAGAGTTTCCCGAGACTCATCATGAATGGTGGTATGCTGACGCTTTCCGCTCGTTGTTCTTTGCTGAACTTCTCGAACAAGGTGTCGATGTTTTGTGCGAATGTGGCTTGGCAAGCTATGAACAGTGCCAGTGTTGCGATAATCTTTTTCATGTTTTCCAAATGTTATTAAATTCTTCAATCCGTTTGTTTCAAAAGCGCTTTCATAAGGACAGACGGGTGCTTTCGGGAAGTTGTTACAAAAATAAGGAGATTTTTTTGAGGTAATATATTTCTTGATACTATTTTGTCATTCAGACGACCGAAGGGAGGAAGAATCTCGATTGCATAAAGTGGGTGTTCCCGAGATTCTTCGCTACACTCCGTTCCGCTCTGAATGACACTTGTGATTGCAAGCGGGAGAACCACTCAAGGGTGTAGTCAGTAAGTCAGTATTTTCATTGACTACACTTGCATTTCTTCGATTTGTGCAAGGATTTCATCTGCGGTGCGTTGTGTCTTCCGATAACGGTATATCCCGACGATGCTACCGATAACGGTACCTATCGCCATGCCACCCAAGGCACCTTTCAACTCTTCGCCATGAATCACTTGGGCAATGTCGTAGATGAACCAAGTGAAGAATACCACAATGAAGGGGATACCGATGAACTTGAGCCAATTGGCATAGAACTTCTTGAGCATCAGCGTGTCTTGTCTGGCTTCCAGCAGATTGCCATGAGCAAATTTATCCGGGCGGAAGTGGGTGTGGATGTAGTAGTTGTACCCCAATGCCAATACCATGAAGAAGCAGGTAAAGGCGCAGAATTCTACCGACAAGCCAAACAATCCGGGCATCACCCATATAAAATAAGGTATCATGATGAGGGTAATTGCGCTTTCGAGGATGGCTTTCCGGCGCAACCACGAAGCCTTGCTCTTCATGGCTTGGCGCATCAGGCGTTCGTTCACAATCGTTTCTTTATCGAGCTTCTGTGTCAGTATTGCAAGCTGTTCCTTCATCTGTTGCAATTCTTTGGAGTCTATGTATTCGTTCATATCCGTGCAGATTTATTGGTTAGACATTTGTTTCAGTTCTTCCTTGATTCGATAGAGTCGGACGGAAACATTCTTGACGGTGATTCCCACGATGGCGGCAATCTCTTCATAGCTCATGTTTTCGAGCCAAAGAAGTACGATGGCACGGTCGAAGGGCTTTAGACGATGGATGCGGTCGTAAAGCATCTTTACCTGTCGGGTATCATCGTCCTTGTCGTTGAAGAGGTCGATTCCCATGGATAGCGGGATAGGCGAATGGCGTTTCTTCTTCCTGTCCTGGTCGATGCAGGTGTTGAAACTTACCCTCCATATCCATGTGTCAATCTTGCTCTTCCCCTCGAAGGATTCGAAGCCTTTCCACAGATTAAT
Organism: Bacteroides sp.; assembly: GCA_015060705.1. Lineage (GTDB taxonomy): Bacteria > Bacteroidota > Bacteroidia > Bacteroidales > Bacteroidaceae > Phocaeicola. The sequence goes on from SUXY01000025.1 coordinate 39,121, forward strand.
CAGTACTTCCTGAAAGAGGTCGTTCACCTCGTCGGAATCCTTGGAGAACATGAAGCACACCGTATAGATGGTGTTCTTATGTGCTCTGACCATTTGCGCAAATGCAGTTTCTGATGTTTTCATCTTTCTTTATCGTTGTTTTTGCACGTTTGACGAAGGAGGTAGGTGAAAAACTACAAAATAATACAGAAAAATGTCATTCAGACGACCGAAGGAAGGAAGAATCTCGGTAACATTAAGTGGGTGTTACCGAGATTTTTCGCTTTGCTCAACAACCCGTCTTCGCTTCGATCTGAATGACAATGAACAATTATACCCCGAATTTCTTCTTGTAATAAGACTGGGCGGTGTAAAGCGCAGCAGCCGGATTGTTCCCCGTCACACGGTCCTTCGTAACCAAAGTAGTGACATACGCATCGGAGTATTTATAGAACAAACTATCGTGTCCAACGCATAGACCGATGACTACATTCAAATCCGTCTTCGCTTCGTTCAGCAAGCGGGCTTGGAGGATGGGGTTGCACATCGCTGCTCCGATTTCCTCACACTTGGAAGGAATACCGATGGACGATTTCGCCTTGCCTGCCACCTTACAGATGATGGCATACGCTTCGAATCCGTTGGCGCGGAGAATCTTGGCAAAGATACGCGCTTCGTTGATGAGGCCGATGCAGTTGGCAATGCCAATCTTTTTCGCCCCAATCTTGCGGGCAAACTCCATGATTTCTTGCACCCGTGTCCATTGGCAATAACCTTCGTATTCCACTTCGGCACTCGCCACCATGATGTCGTGGTTTCGGCCTTCTTCATAGCGTTCCAATGCCCATTGCAAATCTTCGTCTTTCAAGTTTGTGGTGGGGCAGAACTCAGGGTATGTGCGGACTTTGAACTTACAATTCTGCGTGCCGCAATCCACGCAAGTATGCTGCATTTCTTTTTCTTCTTTCATCGTTTTCAACGTTTACGTACATAAATAATATTAGGAATTCTCCGTTCGCCTTGATGGTCGAACTTTCCATTGTCGGATGGGCAATTCACTACTCCATTGTCCGGTGCTTCCTTCATCCATAGGGTGGTAGAACCGCCTCCGTCCAGGTTGAGGGCATCCTCTCCGCCTAATATCCGGATGAGGTGCGCCAATTCGGGGATGCTCACTCCGATGGCATTTCCCTTGGAACGTCCGTCAACGGTAATCAGGACGGTCTTCTTGTCCTTGGTGGTGAAGATAGCGCTACGAGGGTGCTTGGTGGCAATGAAAGAGCTATCGCACATGTTCCAGTCGCTGGTCTTCCCGTCTTCCATCAAGAGTGGGCCCGAGGCAAGCACGGAGCCTTTCTTCTTGTGGTATTTCGCTTCGATTTCCTGATTCCAGGGAAGGATGCGGAGTTTCTTCTTGTGAGTGTATACGGCTCCCGTCACGCGTAGCTTGAACTCTTGGGTGGTGGTCGTATCGACTACTTCTTTGCCGAGTTGCAAGTAGCATACGGAATTTCCTTTCTGCATGTTGTAGAAAGACCCGTTGATGGCAGCCAGTGCCTGATGTTCCGGTGCCAGTTGGCTGATGCGTACCATGCTCTCGTCCACACCGATTCCATAATGGAGTTTCCGGTTGGCTGGAATTTCGATGAGGTTGATGTGTTGCGGACCTTTGTACAACGAAGGAATCAACGCCCGTTTGTGTACGATGCCGTCCGATGCCACCGATGTCTCCCATTGGGTAGAAACGATGGTGAGTGAGTCGGCACTTGTCTGTGCCTGAAGGGGTATGCTTAGCAGACATAACCCGGTAATGAGTAATGAAATCTTTTTCATCATGATTCTATGTTTTTTAGTTGAATTAGCGATGGATATACGTTTTCAGTGCTTCTACATATTCTTCGAAGGCTTCCACGCCTTTCGGAGTAATTTGGCAGAGGGTGCAGGGCATCTTCCCCTTCACGGTCTTGGTGACTTCGATGTACCCCGCCTTGCTGAGCTTGTCGATCTGTACGCTCAGGTTTCCCGCCGTGGCCTTCGTTTCCTGCTTCAGGTAGGTGAATTCGGCTTCTTCTACTGAAAGAAGGAGGGACATCACGGCCAGTCGGAGTTCGCTGTGTAATAGGGGGTTAAGCTCCTTGAACATGTTTCTTTGCCTCCTTATTTAAATGATAGCCGGGTATGACCAGCATTCCGATGAATCCGAGGGAGAATACAATGTAATACCAATAGAAGTCGTCTTTCATGAACACGATGTGACAAGATGCCATCATGATGACAAACAATGTGCTCCAAGCGGATGTCTTTGTCTTTCGGTCGTTTAATACGGTACCGGTGATGAATACACCAATCGCCATCAGGATACATGCTCCAGGCAGCATTAGCATCATATTTTTGGCATAAATGGCCATGAGGAATATTCCTGCCATCCCGACGCTTCCGATGGACATCCACACGGCTTTCAATACTTTGTCCGTAAAGGTTATGACGGGCTTTTCGGCCTTCTTTAATTGCCACATCATCACCGGCCAACCAATGACGGGAATGGCAAACCAAAGCCAGTTCCACGTCGGGTTCTTTGTCCACATCAGCATGAACATGACCGCCAAGGAAGTGATAGCGCCCAACCATCCCCAAAGGATGAATTGGTTTCCGCGTCCCACTTGCAAGTTCTTCTTGCTGTTCTGAATCATCTGTGTGATGAGTTCCAAGCTTTCTTTTTCGTTTAATTTTCTTTCTTCCATATTGAAATTGTGTTTGAAGTTGATGATTTAGTTTATATTATAAACCACCGGTGGTCTTAAAAAGTGGGAAGTTGATGTTGCTAGCGTTTCTTCCCACTTTCACAATTGCAAATATAATTAAGTTTATAATATAAACCAAATTATTGATGGTCTTTTTTACATATTTTCCATTGAAATCCCTTGCACTCCTGTCGCCGGGACTTAAATTCTTGTGATTCAATGGGAATGCGGTGTAGGGAGCCCTTGCATCGCTCTTTTATTCGTGTCACCGATGGATTTTTTCGGTGTGCCTTTTGGGTGTACGGGCGTTCGCTGAAAGATGCTACATCTTACCCCGACAAGATGCTACATCTTACAGCGATAAGATGCTACATCTTCCGGCGGAAGCCCGTATACGATGATTTTAACTGGTTTAGCCGGAAATTCTTTATTCTCATCAGCTGAATTTGTGGACGTTTTTTAAGAAACCATGCTGAATTCCTGGACAGGCTTTGGTGCAACGGGTGCAAGGAGATGTAGCCGTTTGCTGCCACCGATTTCTTGCTGTGATACAAGCGGTTGCCTTTCGGTGACAGGAGTGCAAGCAATTACGGGTAAATTTCTTGTATACGCGTGCGCGTCAAGAAATAAGGTAAGGGATACTTGAACGGTAGGATGTGCTTGAAAAAACATGTTGTCCGGCATCTTTTGAGAATCAGTAACTTAGGAGAAAAGTCGCATTTTCTTTGAAAAAAAGAGGCAGGAATGTTTGGAGCATATGCTGTAAAGCAGTAATTTTGCACCCGCTTTCGAGAGAGAAACGCGGACAAGTTGAAATG
>SUXY01000111.1 GCA_015060705.1 Bacteroides sp.
TAGGAAGCAACCATAAAGGAGCACTTGTCACCATCAACGACAGGCTTACCTCTAAGGTATGGATCCGCAAGCTTTCGGGGAAGGATGCCGCCCCGTTAGCCTTGAAGACCATCGAAGCGTTGCACCCATAAAAGACTTGATACATACGATAACGGCAGACAACGGAAAAGAATTCGCAAAACATCAGGAAATAGCGGAGAAATTGGACATCTCTTTCTATTTTTGTAAGCCGTACCATTCTTGGGAACGTGGAGACAATGAGAACATGAACGGGCTCATCAGGCAATACATCCCCAAAGGAACGGACTTCAGTGGTATAACCGATGAGTTTGTTGCCTGGGTTGAGAATAAGTTGAACAACAGACCCAGAAAGAGGCTTGGTTATCTCATACCAAATGAGAAATTTAATTTATGATTAACAGGTTAGAATTCGATTGCATTTGCAGGTTGAATTCGCCAAATTTTCATTGAATGATGAAGAAGAATTCTAAAGTAGCAGTTTTGGCTGCATTTGCCTTTATCACAGGATTGAATGTGTATAAGGCGCAAGCAGATGTAAAGTTGTCGGATGCTCAGTTGAAGAATGTGGAGGCACTAGCTAGTGGAGAATACCATGGCTCTCTAGTGCAATGGACACCTAGTGGCTGGCTTTGTTATAATAGTATTTATGATAATTTAGGCGAAGATTTCTTTACCTGTTCTGATTGTAGTGATTGTAGTGTCGTTTCTGCTACATCGGTTAATGGCTCAGGATATTGTTGGCGTTCAGATAATTAAACTTTACGTATGAAACGCTATCATTTATTCATATACTTTCTTCTTTTTGTGTCCTTGTCTTCTGCTCAAGAATGGAAGAGGGTGGAGACGGATATGTTTTCTGTTGAGGTTCCTGCTAGCTGGATTTCGGAACATGGAAACACTCCAAGGGTGGTAGATGTGAAGTCGAGAAATTTTCGTCAATACTCCATTCGTTGGAAGAACCCTGAATCAAAGGATTTTTCTACTAGGTCTGAATCCATGTTACTGGTTATCGAAAGCTATACCGGTCTGAATGATTCGGTTTTACCTTTCAGTATGGTTGAGAATATGGCTGTTGCTACTCCGGCAAAAGTGTTAAGTACCCAAAGAAAAGAATTCGGCAAAGGAAAAGTAAGGCTTACCATCTTGCAGGAGGATAAGGAAATCTCTATGGGAAGGATAAAGCGGTATAATCAATATCGGCATGTTTTGCTGTTGCGGAACAAGGATCTTATCCATGTAGTTACTGTGTCGGCAAGAGAAAATTATCTGAAGGAGCAGGAAAGCAAACTGAAGGATGTAGAACGGATTTTAAACAGTTTTGAAGTAAAATGAAGAAATGGTGTAAATGGTTTGTAGGGGTGTTGCTGGTATGTAGTGCATGCTCTTCTACAAACAATGTGGAATGTGTTGTTACGGAGTTCGAGGAGGAGGGAGTTCTGGTAGCTAAAGAGCATATCATTCCTGAACCGATACTTCTTCCTCGATACATCGGTATTACTGGCGACTATTTGTATGTTTACAAGGAACGGGAGAAAAACATGTTTGTCCTTTTCCGGTTGTCAGACTTGTCGTATATCATGGAAACCGGTTCCAAAGGACAGGGACCTCATGACTTCAATTTGGTGGATACACGGAGCTTTACTCCTACAGAGGATGGCTTCAAGGTGATAGAAGCCGGAAGTGGTCACTTGAAGGATGTCGTAGTCGGTGACAAAGGATTCCGGGTTCGCAAATCCCAACGGATATTTCCTAAAGGAGTACCTAGTAATGGATTTTATCCGTTGGCGGATAGCCTTTATCTCTCTTTGGGGAAAATGGATGGAGAGAATGAATTTACTTTGATAGATGTTCGGTCGGGAAACGTTGAACCGGTCGGATTGTATCCTGATTGGGAGGGTATTACGGAAAGGGATGAATTTATGCCTTTCATCGTGTTCCTCAAACGGTGTGCTGTCCATCCGAGTCAAAACAAGTTTGCAGCTTTCTATTCGAAGTTCAAACGTTTCAGAATCTATGACTCCAAAGTAAATCTCTTGCATGATGTGAGAGTACAGACGGAACCATACTTTACTTCATTTTTTGATGAAACGGAAAAGTGGCCTGTTTACTATCTTGGTGAACCTTATGTAACGCAAAATTTGATATTCTCGCTTTGTTCGTACAATAAGACGGGAAAAGAAGGGGACAGTGAACTGCATGTGTGGGATTGGGAAGGAAACCCTATTGCCTGCTATTCGTTGGGACATTCGATTTCCTTGATGACGATTGACGAGAAAAAAGGAAGGGTAATCGCTATGGATGTAATGCAGGATAGTCTTTTTTATGTATATGATTTGCCAGAAAAGATATTGGGCCGAATGTGTTTGAAGGGGAGATGATTATTCTATCCCCTTCATGAAACGTTCGCTTCGCCATACGTCTGTGCTTTTATCGACCGATTTCCATATACGGCTGGCTACTCCTACGATGAATGGTTCGGGCACTACACCCCAATAACGGGAATCTCGTGAATCCAACCCGTTGTCGCCTGCCGTGAAATAATAGTTTTCCCGAAAGGTGTATGCATGGATGAGGCTGTCGCCGAGATAGATTTTGCCATTCTGTCCGGCAAAGTCTCTGCATTGGTTCTTCCCGAGTTTCAGGTTCTGCTTCATTTCCTTATGAGCCATCTCAATCACCCATCTTCTTGAGTAAATCCTGAAGGCTTCCTTGACGTCAAGAATGTCTCGGGCGTTTTTGTTGTCGAGTTGAAGGAAGGGGTTTCGTTGCCTGAGAAGTTTATACCGAAAAGTAAAAATTAAGGTGAAATTACGTATGAAACGCTATCATTTATTCATATGCTTTTTTAGATGGATGGCTTTTTCCCAAATTCGGTTGTAAGATACATGAAACTTCTGAAAATTTGCCTATCTTTGCCCTATATATAATAATGTATAACACAAAGTAATATGGAAAACCAGAAAAACAACAACCAATTGCAAATAGAATTGAAGGACGATGTAGCTCAAGGTACTTATGCTAACCTTGCTATCATTACTCACTCAAGTTCAGAATTTATTGTCGATTTTGTTAGAGTGATGCCTGGATTGCCAAAGGCTGGCGTACAATCACGTATCGTTTTGACACCGGAACATGCCAAGCGCCTGATGTATGCCCTTCAGGAAAACGTAGCTAAATACGAACGCCAATTTGGTCCTATCCGCATGCCGGAAGAAATGAACGGTGGTCAAGGTGGACCGGACGGAAAGACCTTCATTCCTCCATTGAGCGGCTTCAAAGGCGAAGCATAATCGCTTTCAATAGTTAAAAAATCATAATAGTCTGCTTTTCGAGCTTATTTCGGGGAGTAGACTATTTTATTTTTCTCCTTTTCATTGCTGAATAAAATATTATTCGTAACTTTGCACCCCGAAAAAGTGTATTT
>SUXY01000026.1:0-2339 GCA_015060705.1 Bacteroides sp.
TTGTTGGGCTTGGGCTTGCACTTGTTCAATTTCTGGGCTAAGATGCAGTTGCCGGAAGTTCTTCACATGTTGGGTATGCACGTTGATACTGCTAACGTGACTAACGGTGTTTATCACATTGTAAACACATTCTCTTGCCCAGTTTACTCTATCCTTTATTTGGTATGGTTGGCTGCTTTGTGGTTCCACCTTACTCATGGATTCTGGAGTGCATTGCACACTTTGGGTTGGAACAACAAGATTTGGTTCGAACGTTGGAGAGTGATTGGTAACATCTATTCTACCATCGTAGTTCTTGGCTTTGCTGTTGTCGTATTGTACTACTGGTTCTGCGGCGGTGCTTGCTAATCTCATCATTTATCAATCTTAAATCATAAATCAATTATGGCTACTATAGATTCTAAAATTCCTGAAGGCGCATTAGCCGAAAAATGGACCAATTATAAAGCTCACCAGAAATTGGTGAACCCAGCCAACAAGCGTCGTCTCGACATCATCGTAGTTGGTACTGGTTTGGCAGGTGCTTCTGCAGCTGCTTCTTTGGGTGCTCTTGGTTTCAAAGTATTGAACTTCTGTATCCAGGACTCTCCACGCCGTGCTCACTCTATTGCAGCACAGGGTGGTATCAATGCTGCTAAGAACTATCAGAACGACGGTGACTCGGTTTATCGTTTGTTCTACGATACTATCAAGGGTGGTGACTACCGTGCACGTGAAGCGAACGTTTATCGTTTGGCTGAAGTTTCTAACGCTATCATCGACCAGTGTGTAGCTCAGGGTGTTCCTTTCGCTCGTGAATACGGCGGTTTGCTCGACAACCGTTCATTCGGTGGTGCTCAGGTATCCCGTACATTCTATGCCCGCGGTCAGACCGGTCAGCAGCTCCTTTTGGGTGCTTACTCTGCATTGAGCCGCGAAGTTCAGCGTGGTAACGTGAAGTTGTACACTCGTTACGAAATGTTGGATGTAGTATTGGTAAAGGATAGCGAAGGTGTAGAACGTGCTCGTGGTATCTTGGCTCGTAACTTGGTTACTGGTAAGATTGAACGTTTTGCTGCTCACGCTGTAGTTATCGGTACCGGTGGTTACGGTAACACTTACTTCTTGTCTACTAACGCTATGGGCTGTAACGGTTCGGCTGCTATGCAGTGCTACCGCAAGGGTGCTTACTTCGCTAACCCATGTTTCGCTCAGATTCACCCGACTTGTGTACCTGTACACGGTGACAAGCAGTCTAAGTTGACTTTGATGTCTGAATCATTGCGTAACGATGGTCGTATTTGGGTTCCTAAGAAGCTCGAAGACGCTAAGGCTCTCCAGGCTGGTAAGAAGAAACCGACTGACATTCCAGACGAAGACCGTGACTTCTACTTGGAACGCCGTTATCCTGCATTCGGTAACTTGGTTCCTCGTGACGTGGCTTCTCGTGCTGCTAAGGAACGTTGCGATGCCGGTTATGGTGTGAACAATACAGGTTTGGCTGTATTCTTGGACTTCAAGTACGCTATCGAACGTTTGGGTGAAGATGTAGTTCGCGCTCGTTACGGTAACTTGTTCGACATGTACGAAGAAATTACAGACGAAAATCCATATAAGACTCCGATGATGATCTTCCCGGCTATCCACTATACAATGGGTGGTATTTGGGTTGACTACGAATTGATGACTTCTATCAAGGGTCTCTTCGCTATCGGTGAAGCTAACTTCTCTGACCACGGTGCAAACCGTTTGGGTGCATCTGCATTGATGCAAGGTTTGGCAGACGGTTACTTCGTATTGCCTTACACTATCCAGAACTACTTGTCAGACCAGATTCAGGTTCCACGCTTCTCTACAGAATTGCCTGAATTCGAAGCTGCTGAAAAGGCATTGAAGGCTCGTATCAACAAGTTGATGAGCATCAAGGGTAAGCGTTCTGTTGACTCTATCCATAAGGAATTGGGTCACGTAATGTGGGACTTCGTAGGTATGGGACGTACTAAGGAATCGTTGACTACTGCTATCGCTAAGTTGAAAGAAGTACGCAAGACATTCTACAGCGACCTCCGTATCCCGGGTAACGCTGACGATTTGAACATTGAACTTGAAAAGGCATTGCGTTTGGAAGACTTCATCGGTATCGGTGAATTGATGGCTTACGACGCATTGAACCGTGAAGAATCTTGCGGTGGCCACTTCCGTGAAGAACACCAGACTCCGGAAGGTGAAGCTCTCCGTCACGACGACAAGTTCTCATACGTAGCTTGCTGGAAGTACACAGGCGAAGGCAATGAACCTGAACTCATCAAGGAAGACTTGAACTATCAGTTCACTAAGGTTCAAACTCGTAACTATAAGTC